>JAUYFZ010000078.1 GCA_030689585.1 Rhodocyclaceae bacterium
TATGTCGCCTAGGGCATTCCATTACCCATAAGTCGTTGGCAGAAGCTCCTCCCCCTTCAAGGGGGAGGCTGGGAGGGGGATGGGGAAAGTGTGATTCAATTAAATTCAATCAGTTACAAATGTCGTGCAAATCTTACCCCATCCCCACCCTAACCCTCCCCTTGAAGGGGAGGGGATTGGGGCTGTGGCGCATTGCATTGATCTATATAGTTATTTCGACTTATGGGTAATGGAATGCGCCTAGGGGTTGAATAGTTCCCTGAGAGCGTTTGCAGCAGTGCGTCGTGGAAAGCAGTGCGGACTTCCATTCGCGATTCAAGACTTACCCTCACCATTTTGTTTTGCGGAGAATAATTTGACCGTGCGGAGAATACACCCCATAATCGCCGCATGAATAGCGGAGATAAAAAATACATCTGGCAACAAGACGGCTGGCCGCATTGGGTGGTCGACCTAAAGCGACTTGCCCCGTTGCTTGCGCAGGTGCATCAGTCGCAGGGGCGATTGTTGGGGCGGATGCACGATTTGGGTATGAACCTGCGTGATGATGCAGCTTTACGGGTGTTGACGGAGGAAGTGATCAAAACTAGCGAGATTGAGGGCGAAAATCTCAATCGGGATGCTGTTCGCTCTTCCATTGCACAGCGATTAGGCATAGACATCGGCGCATTGATACCGGCGGATCGTCATGTCGACGGCGTAGTGGATATGGTCATGGATGCGACGCAGCGGCATACTCATCTGACGGTCGAGCGATTGTTTGGGTGGCACGCTGCTTTGTTTCCAACGGGTTACAGCAACTTCGCCAAAATACGTGTTGGCGCGTGGCGTGATGATGCGCAAGGTCCCATGCAGGTAGTCTCTGGTCCCATTCAACGCCAGAAGGTTCATTACGAAGCCCCCCCAGCCCTATTACTGGACAAGGAAATATCTGATTTTTTACTTTGGTTCAATGGGAATTTTGATGATGATCCCGCTATTAAGGCAGGCTTGGCACACCTTTGGTTTGTGAGCATTCATCCTTTTGATGACGGGAATGGTCGCATCGCCCGTGCGGTGGGAGATATGGTGCTGGCTCGATCAGAACAATCAACGCAACGTTTTTATAGTCTGTCAGCGCAGATTCAACGCGAACGCAAAAACTACTACGCTCATTTAGAGCAAACCCAAAAAGAAACATTGGATGTGACAAATTGGCTCCAATGGTTTTTAGAATGCCTGTTACGCGCTATTGAGGGGGCTGAAGAAACTCTATCGGGGGTGCTCTCAAAAGCCGGTTTCTGGGTGCGGCTGGCGGGCACGCCCATGAATGAACGGCAGATAAAGCTGTTGAACAAACTGCTCGATGGCTTCGATGGAAAACTGACCAGCAGTAAGTGGGCAGCGATTGCCAAGTGCTCACAAGACACCGCATTGCGCGATATGACTAACTTGCTTGATCGCGGTGTGCTGATGAAATCAGCGGCGAGTGGTCGCAGTACCAGCTATGAATTGAAGTCAACAGTCTGATTATTGGTCACTACTCAGGTCGACAGTGTCAATCTCCTCCTGCAAATCCGCATCATCGCCTACCGTCTCGATGCGCTCCTGCAACGGAATGACTTCGTCGTCGCAAGCCATCACCACCACGGCGCGGAACTCCAATCCCTTGGCCAGATGCATGGTGCTGATCGAGACGAAGCCATTGGCGGTTTCAACCTGCTCATCGAGAATCTTGAAGGGGATGCCGACTGCCTCGACCGCTATCTGAGCGCGATTCAGTTGCGCAGTCGAGCGGACGAACACGCCGAACTCATGCGGCAAAACGCCGCCCTTGATACGACGTTTAATCCAGCCAGCAACAAACGCGATCTCCTCGGCTTCGTCGTTGAGAATGCGGATTTCCGGCAAAGGACCGTTGAAAACTGAAACCGTATCGCTGCGATTCTCAGTGATGCCGTCTATGTCTGTGACTGTTGGCTCCAGCAATCGATCCGCCTGAGCGCGAATTTGATGCGAGGTGCGATAGTTGATGCGCAGCGTGCGGGAACGTCCGCGAATATCGACACCCAGCGACTTCCACGAGAAGGGTTGCTGGAAAATACGCTGACCGAGATCCCCAGCAAAAAACAGCGCATTCGGTCGTTTGCCTCCCAATGCTGCAATAAAACGAAGATGCGCGGCACTAATGTCCTGCGCCTCATCCACCACCGCAAAGTCAAACACCACCTTGCCACTGACCGTGATGGCCGCCGCAAGAGAGGTGAATAACTCGGCTTGGGTGATGAGCTTGCACGCCTTCAACCCGGCGCGAACTTGCTCGAATATTGCCCACAACACAGCACGTTGTGCCTCAGGGAGCCGCGTCTTGCGTCCGAGGCGTGCCACATCGCGATACCCTTCCCACGTAGCCAACTGCCAGGCATCGACCACCTGCTCCCACTCCGTGAGTAGAAAATAGAGACCAAACTTGTGGCCACCTACGGCGCACGCCGCGTCATCAATCAATCCACGGATAGCCTCTCGGCTGGCAATCGTTGCCTGCCCGATGTGCGCCTTGTAAAGTCGCAACCCAATGGTTTCCAGTGAATGAACATCAAT
>JAUYFZ010000082.1 GCA_030689585.1 Rhodocyclaceae bacterium
TAATGTGATAGAGCTTGGGTTGGGCGGGCAGGGTCATGACGCATCGACCCCGGACGCTTCGTCGCCCGCATCTTTCTCGATGGACAGAATGTCGGCGCTGATCTCCTCTAGCGTGCGCAGCGGCTGCGGCTTGTAGAAGTGGCGTGTGAAGCTGACGACCCCCATCCCCACCCCAACCCTCCCCTTGAAGGGGAGGGAGACAACCGATGCGCCTTGCTCCTCCCCCTTCAAGGGGGAGGCCGGGAGGGGGATGGTGGCGGTAGATGCCCTAAGTTTCATCATGCGGGGTGGGCTTCGTGACCATGCGAGTTAATCGTCGCGTCCGGCACGCTTCCTGTCGTGGGCTTTCAAAAACCGTTTTCTGAGCCGGATGGACTTGGGCGTGATTTCAACCAGTTCATCGTCGGCGATGAATTCGACGGCGGATTCGAGTGAGAGTTGAATGGGCGTGATCAAACGCACGGCTTCATCCGTGCCGGAAGCTCGCACGTTAGTGAGTTGCTTGCCTTTGACGGGATTGACGACCAGATCATTGTCCCGGCTGTGAATGCCGATGATGATGCCTTCGTAAAGAGGATCACCCGGCGTAACAAACATACGGCCACGATCCTGTAATTTCCATAGTGAGTAGGCCACGGCGACCCCGTCTTCGGATGAAATCAGAACGCCGTTGCGTCGTTCGGCCATCACACCGGCCATAGGGCCGTAATCGTCAAAGACGTGGCTGGCCAAGCCCGTGCCACGCGTGAGAGTCAGAAATTCACCTTGGAATCCGATCAAACCACGGGCGGGAATGCGATAGTCGAGCCGCACGCGGCCCTTGCCATCCGGTTGCATGTCTTGAAGCTCACCGCGACGACGGCCTAGTTCTTCCATCACGCCGCCTTGGTTGCCTTCTTCTACATCCACGGTCAGCATTTCGTACGGTTCCTGTTTTTCACCGTTGATCTCTTTGAATAACACTCGCGGACGGGAGACAGCCAGCTCGTAACCTTCTCTGCGCATGGTTTCCAACAGAATGGTGAGATGGAGTTCGCCTCGTCCTGAGACTTCAAAAACGTCTGAATCTGCTGTTTCCACGACACGGAGGGCCACATTGGACAGGAGTTCTTTCGTCAGGCGTTCGCGGATTTGGCGGCTGGTGACATATTTGCCTTCCTTGCCGGCCAAGGGGGAGGTGTTGACCTGGAAATTCATGGTCAGCGTGGGTTCATCCACGGAGATCGGTGGCAGTCCCACGGGATTGGCCACATCGCAGAGCGTGACACCAATGCCGACCCCTTCAATACCGGTGACCAGCACAATATCGCCGGCTTCCGCTTCGGTCGCCTGTTGGCGTTCGAGTCCCTGGAATGTCAGTACCTGACCAACTTTGGATACACCGCACGCTTCATCGCCTAACATCACGGCGACTTGTTGTCCCGGACTGATGCGGCCTTTTTTGATGCGACCAATGCCGATACGACCGACGTAAGAGTTGTAGTCGAGCGAGCAGATTTGTAATTGAAGGGGCGCATCGGAATCGACATCCGGGGGGGGCACATGGCGAATGATGGCGTGATACAGGGGCTTCATATCCGTGCCGAGCGTGTGCGAGGCCATCATGGCATAGCCGTTGAGGGCAGAGGCGTACACCACGGGAAAATCGAGCTGTTCGTCGGTAGCACCGAGTTTGTCGAACAGATCAAAAGTATGGTCGATCACCCAGTCGGGGCGAGCACCCGGGCGGTCAATCTTGTTGATGACCACGATGGGTTTGAGACCCAGTGCCAGTGCTTTTCTCGTGACAAAACGCGTTTGTGGCATGGGGCCTTCTACCGCATCGACTAACAAAAGTACGCCGTCGACCATGGAGAGCACACGTTCTACCTCGCCGCCAAAGTCGGCATGGCCGGGGGTGTCGATGATGTTGATGTGGGTGCCTTCAAAGTCGATGGCACAGTTTTTGGCCAGAATGGTGATGCCACGCTCTTTTTCAAGATCGTTGGAATCCATGACTCGCTCGGTCATCTGTTGGTAGGCGGCGAAGGTGCCGGATTGACGAAGCAATTGATCCACTAGGGTGGTTTTGCCGTGGTCGACGTGGGCGATGATAGCGATGTTTCTGAGCGGACGGGACATGGAGTAAAGCCTGAAAGGAGGCATCAGCAAAAGGGGGCGCATTCTAGCATGGCGGGTATGACAGCATGATAGAATTCAAAGAAATTTTCTAGGAATTTCACATGCTTGCAATCATTGGTGGGAGTGGTTTGACGCAGTTTTCCAGTATGGATATTGTGCGTCGGGAGGTGGTTCGCACGCCTTACGGAGAACCCTCCGGCGCATTGACGTTCGGTCGGATTGGTTGCCAGGACGTTGTTTTTCTAGCGCGTCACGGATATGGGCATACGATTCCTCCCCATCGGGTTAACTACCGCGCCAATATATGGGCACTGGTGAATGAGGCGAAAGCCACTCAACTCGTTTCGGTCGCCTCCGTCGGGGGTATTCGCGCTGATTTAGGGCCGGGGGTTGTGGTCATCCCCCATCAGATCATCGATTACACGTGGGGACGTTCCATGACCTTCTTTGAAGGAGGAGGGGAAAACGAGGGGCGTGTGGTGCATGTGGATTTTACGGAACCCTACGATGGAGCACTGCGTGAACGGTTAATGGCAGCAGCAGCACGGGTGGGAGAAGTCGTATCAGACCATGCAGTTTATGCAGCAACCCAAGGTCCACGTTTGGAAACAGCGGCTGAAATCACTCGGTTCGAGCGTGATGGTGCCGATATTGTCGGCATGACAGGCATGCCGGAAGCCGGGTTGGCGCGGGAAGCGGGTATTCCCTATGCAGCTATTTGCCTCGTCGCCAATTGGGCAGCGGGACGGGCGGACAGCACCCATGCCATTCGTTTTGATGACATCGAAGCGGTGCTGGAACAGTCGTTAGGACGTGTGCGACGGGTGATTGAACAGCTTTGTGATTAGGTAACTACTCAGGTCCGGTCGGAACACAGCTCTCCTCCCCCTTCAAGGGGGAGGCGGGGAGGGGGATGAGGGGAAGAATTCCGCGTAAAACCCCATCCCCACCCCAACCCTCCCCTTGAAGGGGAGGGAGATTGACACCGACCTGAGTAGTTACGTGATTAGATTTTTAACACCCCTAAAAGTTCCTGTTCCAGCCGAACGAGTGTGGACATTTTGGAGAGTTCAGAGCCGCTGATTAAAAAAGTGTCTTCGACGCGCTCGCCTAAGGTGGCGATTTTGGCTGAGTGAATCTGAATATCGTGTTCACTTAATACGCGGGCGACGGCGTGCAATAGCCCGGGTCTGTCTGCCGCGCTGAGGGATAGAACGTATTGGTTTCCTCGATCATCCACGCGCACATGAACGGTGGGCTGAATCGGAAAGTGGCGAACTTGCCTGGAAAGGCGCACGGTAATGGGCATTTCCTGCGTGAAGGGAGCTTTTAATAGTTCGGTCAGGTTGTGCTCGATTAACGCCGTCATATCCCTGTCAGGCATATCGTGACTGGGATTGAGCAGGGCGAAGCTGTCCAGTGCGTAACCGTGTTGCGTGGTGTGGATTCGAGCATCCGCGATGGAATACCCCATTCGGGCAAAAAACCCACACAGGCGGACAAAAAGGTGGGGTTGATCGGCGACATAAACCATGACCTGCAACCCTTCGCCGATGGGATTCAAACGTGCTTGAACCACGGGTTCCGAGTTATTGACACGATGGTAGAGCGTGCGGGTATGCCAGGCGATTTCACCGGCATCGTGCTGCATGAAATAACTTGTATCCAGATTTCGCCATAATGGCTCTTCAACACCAACTGATAGGCCGCGTAACCGAAGCATACTTTGCGCATCCCACTGACGTTGCGCCAAACCGACCATCGGTAACGGAGCGTCCCCGCGCAAAAATTGGCGCGTCAAGTGGAAAAGGTCTTCCAGCAGTTTGCCTTTCCAAGCGTTCCAGATGGTGGGGCCGGTTCCTCGAATATCCGCCACCGTGATGAGATACAAGGCGATGAGCCGTCGTTCATCCCGAACGATCTGCGCAAAGGTAGGGATGACTTCAGGATCGGTGAGGTCCTGTTTTTGTGCCACGGAAGAAAACGTCAAGTGATGTTCGACCAGAAAAACAACCAATTCGCACGCTTCACCCGTGACTTGATGGTTCTTACAAAAACGACGCGCCTCTTTCATACCGAGTTTTGAATGATCGCCCCCGCGTCCCTTGGCAATATCATGAAAGAGCGCGGCGATATAAAACAGCCAATTTTGTTCAAACTCGGTCATCAATTGCGTGCAAAGCGGAAATTCGTGCGCAAATTCCGTCATTGAAAAACGACGAAGGTTGCGAATGACTTGAAGCGTATGTTGATCGACGGTATAGGCATGAAAAAGATCATGCTGCATTTGACCCACGATGCGACGGAAAGCGGGCAGATAACGGCCTAGAATGCCGTAACGATTCATCAATCGCAGTTCGTTTAATAGCCCACGTTCCTGCTGGAAAAGCGAAAGAAAGAGCGCGCGATTTTTTGGGTCGCGTCGAAAGGCGGCATCAATATTAAGACGCGCACGCCAAAGCGCACGCAGAGTCCGAGCGGTCAGT
>JAUYFZ010000084.1 GCA_030689585.1 Rhodocyclaceae bacterium
TACAAATACAATGCCATAGATACCCCATCCCCACCCTAACCCTCCCCTTGAAGGGGAGGGAACTTGGTGCGTCTCTTTTCCCATGTGCAATCAACAAGTTAAAAGATGTGTGCATACGTTAGCCTTGAAAGGGGGGTTGTCTCCCTCCCCTTCAAGGGGAGGGTTGGGGAGGGGATGGGGGTCAATGGGGCAAGTTTCATGATGCGGGGTGGCGATTCGCCATGCCCGTTAACAAACGTGCCAAGTGCTGCCCCGTATGACTTTCAGGGATATTGGCGACCGTTTCTGGTGGGCCTTCGGCGATGATGCGTCCTCCGCCTTCTCCCCCTTCAGGGCCGAGGTCGATGATCCAATCGGCTGTTTTGATGACATCGAGATTGTGTTCGATGACGACGATGGTATTTCCGGCATTGCGTAATCGGTGTAGCACGGTGAGTAGCATTTCTATATCTTGAAAATGCAACCCGGTCGTGGGTTCGTCGAGGATGGTGAGGGTGCGACCGGTATCGCGTTTTGAAAGTTCCAAGGCTAGTTTGACGCGCTGTGCTTCACCGCCAGAAAGTGTTGTAGCCGATTGGCCTAGTGTGATGTAGGACAGGCCCACATCCATCAGTGTTTGTAATTTTCGGGCGAGAACCGGCACGGGGTCGAAGAATGCGCGGGCTTGTTCTACGGTCATCTGCAGAATCTCGAAAATGGTCTTTCCCTTGTAGCGAATCTCCAGCGTTTCCCGGTTGTAGCGTTGGCCGTGGCAGATGTCGCAAGGCACATAAATGTCGGGCAGAAAATGCATGGCTACCTTGATAAGACCATCGCCCTGACAGGCTTCGCAACGTCCTCCCTTGACGTTGAAGGAGAATCGCCCTGGCGCGTATCCCCGTTCGCGGGAGGAAGGCACCCCCGCAAACAATTCACGTAGTGGGGTCATCACACCCGTATAGGTGGCCGGATTGGAGCGGGGAGTGCGCCCGATGGGGGCCTGGTCGACACAGACGATTTTATCGAAGAAATCCAGCCCTTCGATGCGGTCATACGGGGCGGGTTCCACCGTTGAACCGTAAAGATGACGTGCGCAGGCGGCATGGAGCGTGTCGTTAATCAGCGTGCTTTTGCCCGATCCAGAAACCCCCGTGATGCAAGTGAGCAGCCCTATGGGGAGACTCAAATCGACCGATTTGAGATTGTTTCCGACCGCACCGAAAATTTTTAATTGTCGGTGGGGATCAGACGGCGTGCGTCGGGTAGGTAGTGCGATCTTGCGTCGCCCTGACAGATAGTCTCCGGTCAGTGACCGTGGATTTTCTGCGATTTGGGCCGGAGTGCCCAAGGCGACGACATAACCGCCATGCACGCCTGCGCCTGGGCCCATGTCGACCACATGATCGGCGGTTTCGATAGCTTCCTGATCGTGTTCAACCACGATGACCGTATTGCCGTGATCGCGCAGATTGCGCAGGGTTTCCAGCAGTCGTGCGTTGTCGCGTTGATGCAGGCCGATGGAAGGTTCATCGAGGACATACAACACGCCGGTTAAGCCTGAACCGATTTGCGAAGCCAGACGAATGCGCTGTGACTCGCCGCCGGAGAGCGTTTCTGCCGACCGATCCAGCGACAGATAGTTCAATCCGACGTTGATGAGAAACGATAGCCGTGCGGTGATCTCATGGATGATTTTCTCGGCGACCTGTGCTTTCTGGCCCGTGAGTTGCAGATGATTGAAGAACTCACGGCAATCGGTGAGGGGCAGACGGTTGAGGTCGATGATGGTTCGGCCGCCTACTCGCACATGGCAGGCTTCGCGGCGCAGGCGTGCGCCTTCGCAAACGGGGCAGGTTCGCGTGAGAACTTCCTCACCCTCCGCGCTCCCCCCCTGAATTTGGATCACGCCCAATCCATCGCATTTCCGGCAGGCTCCCATCGGACTGTTGAACGAGAAGAGTCGGGGTTCCAACTCATGGAGTGCGTAGCCGCAATGAGGGCAGGCGAATTTTGCGGAAAACAGATGTTGGAGGCCGGAATCCATTTCGACGGCAAAACAGCGACCATCGGCGTGTCTTAACGCCGTCTCGAAACTTTCTGCTAGGCGTGTTCGCATCTCCGGTTTGACTTTAAGCCGATCAATCACCACATCGACAGAATGTTTTTTTGATTTGGCTAGAAGAGGCAATGCGTCAATGTCATGCACGATGCCGTCCACGCGCAGCCGAACGAATCCCTGTGCTTTTAGATCAGCGAAAAGCTCAGCCTGCTCGCCTTTGCGATTCGCCACCACGGGAGCCAAGATCATCAGTTTCGTGTCCACGGGAAGGGCCAGCACATGATCGACCATCTGTGCAATGCTCATCGCCTCCAGCGGTTCGCCATGTTCCGGGCAATAGGGGGTTCCCGCCCGGGCGTAGAGCAGACGCAGATAGTCGTGAATCTCCGTGACGGTGCCGACGGTCGAGCGCGGGTTGTGCGACGCCGCTTTTTGTTCAATGGAAATGGCGGGAGAAAGACCTTCGATCAGATCGACATCGGGCTTTTCCATCAACTGTAAAAACTGTCGGGCGTAGGCCGACAGACTTTCCACATAACGCCGCTGGCCTTCGGCATACAGCGTATCGAAAGCCAGCGAACTCTTGCCGGAACCGGAAAGCCCGGTGATGACGATCAACTGATGGCGAGGCAAGTCTAAGTTGATGTTTTTGAGATTGTGCGTACGCGCACCACGGATTTTGATTTCGTTCATCCTGTTAATATACCCGCTCCTTTCCAAAGACTCCTGCTTATGTCGCTGACTGCTGTTGACTTGATGATGACCCGCGACGAAAAACGTGCGGGAGCTGTACTGGCTTCGATCTTTGCCTTGCGGATGCTGGGGCTGTTTTTGATCCTGCCGGTTTTTTCAATTTACGCCACGACGTTGCCAGGCGGGGAAGACATCTTTCTCGTCGGGCTGGCGTTGGGAGCCTATGGTCTGACCCAGGCCTTTCTTCACATTCCGTTCGGGTTTGCTTCTGACCGACTCGGCAGAAAACCCGTCATTACCGCCGGACTGTTAATTTTTGCAGCGGGCAGTTTTCTGGCGGCGGCGGCCCCGGATATTCATTGGGTGATCGCCGGAAGGGTGGTGCAGGGAGCCGGTGCCGTTTCAGCCGTCGTGATGGCCTTGGCGGCGGACCTTGTTCGTGAAACGCACCGAACGAAGGTGATGGCCATGATTGGGGCTTCCATCGGTCTGGTTTTCGCCCTCTCTCTGATGGTGGCCCCCCCTCTTTATGCCGCCATCGGCATGGAAGGCATTTTTACGTTGACGGGACTCTTGGCCTTGGGGGCCATTGTATTGTTGTTCAAAGGAATGCCAGACGTTCCCACGGCGACGCAGCGCGTGGCGGTTCAGCGTGTTCCATTTTCAGTGGTGCTAGGGGATAACTCACTGCTGCGCATGAACTTTGGGGTGTTGGTGTTGCACATGATGCAAACGGCTTTGTGGGTGGTGGTTCCGCTTGCGTTGGTCAAGACAGCGAATTTTCCCGCCGCCTCACACTGGAAAATTTACCTGCCGGCCGTGCTGGCTTCATTCATTTTCATGGTTCCCGCCCTTTTGTTTGCCGAACGACGCCAACAAATCAAACCGGTCCTTCTGGCGGCTATCTTGTTGATGATCGCCTCACAAGCCGTCTTCTGGTGGATAGGACATGATGCGCTGTCCATCGGAGTCGGATTGTTGCTATTCTTCGTGGCGTTCAACATTTTGGAAGCGTTGCAACCTTCCCTTGTATCCCGGATGGCTCCGGCTTCTGCCCGTGGTGCAGCGATGGGGGTCTACAACACGACTCAATCGATGGGGCTGTTTTTGGGCGGAGCATTGGGAGGACTGTTGCTTAAATATGTAGGATCAAATGGGGTATATGGATTTTCAATGGTGATGGGAACCCTGTGGTTCCTGTCGACAATAGGGCTTTCGTTTAAAGGAGAAAAAAATGGCATCACTCAATAAAGTGACTCTGATAGGAAATTTGGGCAAGGACCCAGAAGTGCGTTACATGCCCAACGGCGAAGCGGCTACCGAAGTGACGATTGCCACATCGGAAGCTTGGAAGGACAAAAATACCGGTGAGCAAAAAGAAACCACCGAATGGCATCGGGTCAAGTTCTATCGTCGATTAGCGGAGGTTGCCGGTCAATATTTGAAAAAAGGCTCGCAGGTGTACATCGAAGGCAAACTTCAAACGCGCAAGTGGCAGGATAAAGACGGGCAGGATCGCTATACGACTGAAATCATCGCCAGTGAAATGAAAATGTTAGGTAGACGCGAAGGCATGGGAGATCCAGTCTCCGCCCCACCGCCGACCAGAGATGCGTATGCGCCACGGCCACCAGCATCCCCGTCATCGCCCCCCCCCTCTTCTGCCTCAGCACCGTCTGCGGCATCTGGATTTGGCGACTTTGAGGATGACATT
>JAUYFZ010000092.1 GCA_030689585.1 Rhodocyclaceae bacterium
AATGTATTCATTTTTTTAGATTGAAACCTCAATTCGATCGAGTATATTTTCAAGAAAAAAACTAATGAATGAATGTTTTAATGTTTTAATGGATTTTTTAATCTTTTACCGCTTCCATTCGCCGTAGCGGAAAAAGAAGGCACGGCCATTTTCCATGTCGATCCGAACAATGAAGGAGAAAGTTCTCTGATTGGTGAAGGGGCCGAATGTCACACCGTCCAGGTGACTTCGTTGGATACTTTGTTTCCGAAGGGACTATCCGTTCGACCGCGTGTTATCAAGATTGATGTGGAAGGAGTTGAAATGTCCGTGCTCGAAGGGGGGCAGCGTTTTTTTGAGTCGCAACCCCCAGACATGGTGATCTGTGAAATCAATCGGGGGGCAGCACGTAATGGGGATGTTGAATGGGATATTCGAGGGTTTTTCAAAGAGCGAGGCTATCGTTGCGCTTTGATTAATCTTGGTTCTGTCGATGCCGGATTGAATTTGCGCGGTGGCAGGTTTTATGCCACCGTGCCGGATGACCGTCTGGCCGCGCCAGATTGTCCCTATGTCTTTAATTTGATGTTCTTGCGCAATGGGTCTGATTTATATCAGGAGGATGTATTGTGAGTCACAAAATACGACTGAATTTAGGGTGCGGTGCTAAAAAGCGGGAAGGCTGGGTCAATGTGGATGCAGCCCCAAGTTGCCAGCCCGATGTAGTGTGCGACTTGGAGAAAACCCCTTGGCCGTGGGCCGATGATGCGGTTGAGGCAGTGGAATTGATTCATGTGCTCGAACATTTGGGGCAATCTCCTTCTGTTTTTCTTTCAATCATGAAAGAACTTTGGCGCGTGTGTTGCGATGGAGCGAGTGTGCATATCGTCGTTCCTCATCCACGTTCTGATTTTTTCCTAGGAGATCCCACCCATGTGCGCCCCATCGTGGGCAGCACACTGGATATGTTCAGCCAGAAACGCAATGACGAATGGGAACGGATCGGGGCATCCAATACGCCTCTTGCCAAATACCTCTGCGTGGATTTTGAAATGGAAACCTCCATCCTGCATCTAACAGAGGCGTGGCAGCAGGCGTTGTCTAGCGGCGAGGTGAATGAAGCGCAGTTGCGTGTATTGGGGGACAGCCAATGGAATGTCTATGCCGCTTTTGAAACAACATTGCGGGTTCACAAGCGGATAACCGCGCTCAATGCGGGAGAACTCAACAATCTGGGCGTGTCCTGTCTGGACAAGGGAGAAACCGCAGAGGCGATACGGCATTTTGAAGCCGCGCTCGACCTCGCCCCTGGGGATCGAGTGATGCGGTGCAATCTCGCTGAAGCCAAGGCGGCGGCTGGACGGATACGGGATGCCATCGAACTGTTGACCGCGTTAATCGAAGATCAACCGGACGATGCAGAAGCTCATTTTGCTGTCGCGGATCTGTTTTTGAATCAGGGCTGGTTTCAGGATGCTGAAAACGCCTTGGCCTTGGCGCGGCAGTTTGGGGCGACTTCTTTGAACCTTATCAATCTGGAAGGCGTTGTTTTGCGTGAGCAGTTCCGTTATCAAGAGGCCCTGCAGAAATACGAGGAAGGATTGCAATATCAGCCTGATAACGCACCGCTGTTGATGAACCGTGCGATTGCGAAAAACTGTCTGCGGCAGGATGAACAGGCCGAAGCCGATTATCTAAAAGCATTGCAATTGGCCCCCGATGAAACCCCTTTCCAGTTGAATTACGCCTGTTTTTTACTGATGCGGGGGCGAACCGATCCGGGGTGGAAATATTATGAATCTCGCTGGGAACGGGGCGATCAGGCACGCACACGCCGCCCTGTGTCCACGCTTCCCCAATGGCAAGGGGAGGCGACGGATCCGAACCAAGATGATCTGTTGATTTTTCCAGAGCAGGGTTTTGGCGACAACCTTCAGTTTGTTCGGTTGGTCGCTCGTATTCGTCCTCGATTCCGGCGGGTGGTTCTGGTAACACGTCCGGCATTGGAATCTCTGTTTTCACGCTCTCTTGCGGGGGTGGCCGACGTGGTGGTGGAAAAACCGGATGAAGCCACTTTCCGCTGGCAAATTCCCTTGGTGAGCATCGCCCACGCTTTGACATTACCCGTTTCGGAATGGACGATGGAAGCACCGTATCTCATGCAGGCGTTACCTTCTGTGAGGGTGGGGGGATACGTTGGCTTATGTTGGTCGGGTAACAAACTGCCCAAAGTTCGCCATCGTTTTGATTTGCCCATCGAGCAGGTAGAGCGGCTGATCGGGCTACCGGAAGTCACCTGGATAGGGTTGCAACAAAAAGGTGATGAGGCTTGGCGTAACCAACAGGTGGCTTTGGGTCGTCTGGTAGACCCCATGCCGACGGTGCAAAACTTTGACGACACGGCCATGATCCTTGCCGGACTCGATCTCGTGATTTCCACGGATACCGCAGTGGCCCATCTGGCCGGTGCACTGGGCAAACCCGTCTGGCTGTTACTGTCGAACGAAGGCGATTGGCGCTGGTTGCAGAATAGAACAGATTCTCCTTGGTATCCGTCCATGCGAATATTCCGGCAATCGGTTCCTGGAGATTGGAGCGGGGTGGTCGATGAAGTGTTGGCTGCTTTGGCTGTCAAATGATGCTGACCTGTCAAAACTTGCTCGATCAATTGCAATCTTCATCGGATGACGATGAAGAGCGTCAGTTGAGTCGTGCTTTATGGACGCTTTCTGCGTGGCGTAGCAGTCTTATTCAGGACGCGTTATTACAGCATTGGCCCCCTGTGGTGATGCAAGGCCCGTTGAAGGGTTTAATGATCCCCCCCCAATTTTCTCTTGGAAGTTACAACGCCAAATTGCTGGGGTGTTATGAACAGCCTTTGTTGCCATTTATCGAACAGGCCATTTTGGCCAACTATGGCATCCTTCTCAATATTGGGTGTGCTGAAGGTTACTACGCGGTGGGGATGGCACGAAGAATGCCGGATACGCGGGTGTTGGCGTTTGACATCGATTCAAAAGCGCGAGAAATGTGTGCGGCCATGGCGGAAGCCAATAACGTTTCCGAGCGGGTTCAGATTGGATCCCTGTTCAAACCGGAACAGTTTGCTTCCTATCAAGGTCAGCGGGTGCTGGTGATTTGCGATATTGAGGGTGCCGAAGTGGATTTGCTGAATCCAGAAAGTGCTCCTGCACTCATTGGAATGGACGTGATCGTGGAGAGTCACGAATGCTACAACCCGGACATCACGCTGATACTGGTTGACCGGTTCAAGGCGACTCACGACATTGCCTTGGTGCAAGATGACGGACAACGGCAATTACACGCGGCATCCGAATGGTTTGGCAACTTGGCCCATATTGACCAACTGCTGGCAGTTTGGGAACCCATAGGTGGGCCAACGCCGTGGTTGGTGATGAAGGCAAGGCAGTTTTCATAGAAACAAAGGGCTCTATGTGGTTTGTAGTGGGTGACATGCCATATCGCTGACATGACAGTCTCCCTCCCCTTCAAGGAGAGGACATGATAGTCTCCCTCCCCTTCAAGGGGAGGGTTGGGGAGGGGATGGGGGATAGATTCCTTTTGCAAAGCAATCCAGATCGCATCAACTAGCGTATCGATATTTTGCAGCACGTCGTTGTTCCAAAATCTCAATACCCT
>JAUYFZ010000108.1 GCA_030689585.1 Rhodocyclaceae bacterium
TTTGGTCATCAGTTACGCTTGGAGCGCGTGCGACTCTATGAAACACCCAATGGCTGGGCGGATGCTACAATCTGACTTTCCTGAAGGAAGCGTGGCAGAGCGGTTGAATGCACCGGTCTTGAAAACCGGCAACGTCGCAAGGCGTTCGTGAGTTCGAATCTCACCGCTTCCGCCAACCCATGCTAGACTCCGACCCACTTGTTCGCGGTGCCCAATGCCATTCATATTTTTTCGGCCACGGGTGAAACGGGAACGGGGTGCGTAGATAACTCTTCTGCAATGCCCCGGCTGCCCCCGCAACGGTAAGGAAGTACGGGCGTATCACACCAGCCACTGGAAGCGATTCTGGGAAGGCGATACGTCAAATCTTCCAAGCCCGGAGACCGGCCACGGACAATCTGCTGGATGCGTTGCGGGGTTGCGACGTGCCGGGATGGTCGTCGACACTGGACACCTTCCGACCGAACCTTCTCCTATTGCATCCTTATCATCACCGTCTGCGGGGACGCAGGCTGAATGAAGGAATTTCAATATGTTAAAAAAGAGCATTGTTTTCGTTACATTGTTATCAAGCCTGTCTGCATCGGCAGATCAGCCGCTAACAACAGACGATACCGTTACGCAGGGCGCAGGGGGTCATCAGTTTGAATTTGCGCAGACACATACGCACGAAGATGACGGCGCGGGCGCGCTGACAAAAACTACCACCGATCCGCTGATCTATACCTATGGCGTAACCGATGCGCTGGATGTTTATCTCGCGGCTAGCCACGCACGAAAAAATGATGGCATTCAGCGAACGACAGGGCACGGCAATCCTGTGGTGGGATTCAAGTGGCGTTTTCAC
Source organism: Rhodocyclaceae bacterium (assembly GCA_030689585.1). Lineage (GTDB taxonomy): Bacteria > Pseudomonadota > Gammaproteobacteria > Burkholderiales > Rhodocyclaceae > Nitricoxidivorans. The sequence continues at coordinate 848 of JAUYFZ010000108.1, forward strand.
GAAACTGATAAAAGCTGGTCGTGGGGCATGAAATCAGAAATCCAGATGGGTTCTGCCACGGCTGAAACCAATGGGCTGGGTAATGGAAAAGACACCCATGCACTGGTTCTTATCACCAGCCGAGAAACGAGCTTCGGTGAATTTCATGTCAATCTGTCGCGAACCCATGTCCATACGATTGAAGGCAATACCAACCGAAAACATCTGACACGCCTCTCTGCTGCCCCTGTTTGGCAGGTCAATGAACAATTTAAGTTGGCACTTGATCTTGGCATTCAAACCAATCCGGATAGCACCCAATCTCAGGCGATGGGTTATGGATTGCTGGGGCTGGTTTACTCACACGATGACAATCTTGAATTCGTTTGTGGTGCAAAACGTCAGTTTCACGATGGTCCGCTCAAAGCCAAAGAAATCACTGCCGGTGTAACTTGGCGGTTCAAATAGTCCTGAAAGTCATACAATCCAACGAAGTCATCATTAAAAGGAGTTTCACCATGCATATCGAACCAGGCGTTGTAGAGGGCGCAAAAATGCTTCTGAGTTACGGCACAGCAGCAGCGGCTGTCGGCGTAACGCTTCAAACCACTTTGACCGCTTTACGCGAGAACAATCTTCTTTCTCTCGTATCGCGCACTGTGCTGGCTACGTTGGCAGTTTTTTTGTTTTTCGAGGTGTTCTGGCATCACCCTGTCGGTGTTTCAGAAGTGCATCTGATTTTGGGCACGACGCTTTACTTGCTTTTCGGGCTAGTGCCAACAGCCATTGGATTGGCAGGGGGGCTATTCATCCAGGGCTTCTTCTTTGCTCCGGCTGATTTACCGCAATACGCCATGAACACCACTACCTTGCTGGCTCCCTTGTTCGTGATGCACCTTTTGGCGAAAAAGATCATCCCTGCCAATACCGCCTATGTTGATTTAACTTATGCGCAAACCTTCAAACTTTCTGCGGCCTATCAAGGTGGCATCATCACTTGGGTAGCATTTTGGGCATTTTATGGGCAAGGGTTCGGTGCGGAAAATCTCGCCAACGTGACCTCGTTTGCCATCGCCTATTCGGGGGTTGTTTTGGTTGAGCCGTTGATTGATCTGGCTATTCTTTATACCGCCAAGTCGTTACGTCATTCTGCCGTGTTTGAAAAACGGTTGTATGAGGCTTGTGCAGCCTAAATCTGTCATAACACCCGGCCAGGTCTGGTTTGTTGGGGCAGGGCCGGGTGATCCTGATCTCATCACTATCAAGGGTCGCAAACTGATCGAGACGGCCGGAGCCGTGCTTTATGCCGGTTCGCTGGTGGATCGTGCGGCCACGCTCTTTGCGCCTACGGGTTGCGTCATTCGTGATTCTGCCGATATGACGTTAGAAGAGATGACAACGTGGTTAATTGATGCGACGCATCATCACCAGACGGTTGTTCGACTGCAAACGGGTGATCCCAGTCTTTATGGGGCCTTGATCGAATTGACAAGGCCATTGACCAGTGCAGGTGTTCCGTGGGCTGTTGTGCCGGGGGTATCTTCGGCTTTTGCCTCAGCAGCGGCAGCAGGCGAAACGCTGACTCTGCCGGAAGTCACACAAACCGTCATTTTGACCCGCATTACAGGCCGCACTCCCATGCCGCCCGGCGAAGAGCTTGCTGCACTGGCGGTGCATAAAACGACGCTGTGCATCTTCCTGTCGATTACTTACCTACATAAAGTAGTAGAGGATTTGTTGATGGCGGGGTGGGATAAAAACGCACCCATCTTGGTGGTACAAAAAGCGAGCTGGCCCGATGAAGAAAAAATTGTGCGTGGCACACTGGCCGACATTAAACAGAAATGCCAAACCGAAAAAATTGCCAGTCAAGCGATGATTATTGCCAGCCCCGCGTTAGGGGCAGCACACTGGACTGATATTCCTCATTCGAAACTTTATGATCCAAAATTTAATCACCGTTATCGTTAATACAGTCATTGTTCAATGATTTATATCGATCTCTTCGCTGCGTTGAATAAACACCATGTCGATTACGTTTTGATCGGCGGTCTGGCGATTGCACTGCATGGAATTGAGCGTGCCACCATGGAT
>JAUYFZ010000120.1 GCA_030689585.1 Rhodocyclaceae bacterium
TTCGGTGCTGCCCATGTGGTCGAGAATCTTCTGGCTCTTCTTCAATCCCTTGCGCGCATGAATATCCTTCGCCCCCATGCCGCCATATAAACCCTTGTACCCGTGATCCTGAAAAATGGCGTAATCCAGGCTGGTTTCCACTCCGGCATCTTTCGCCGCCGCAGCCAGATATTTATTGTGTTCCGCCAACTCATTGCGAATGGCCAAGCGCTTTTCATTTTCCGATAGCAGCGCAAACTTCTCGCTATCGTTCAACTCCTGTCGCCGCGTCTGTAACGCAAAATAGGTTTGCCCGTTGGCGATCACCGGTTTGGACGGATCGCCGTTCTGCACGATCAGGTAACAGGCATAGCGCGACAGCCTGAAGTCAGCCACCTCGCGCTTTGCGCCGGAACCGATGATGACCATATCGAGGACATCCTCGATATGGTCGGCAGGCTCGTAGCCACTGAGTTTGCAAGCCTCGCGGGCCTTGGCGATTACCGGCAGGAAATGGCGGTATTCGGAATACTCAAGCACCTTGGCCAACTGGCGCGCCGACCAGAATTCATTGCCTGCTTCGTCAAGTTGGCGAATACTTTCGAAGGTGGCGTGATGCTGCTTTGATATGGGGTGCTCAGGCATGGCGAACCTCCTTGCTGGTTGAGCCTGGCATCGGGAAATTGCGCACATCGATTTTACCGGTGACGGCGTTGGTGATGAGGGCGGAGCGGTATTCTTGAAGTCTTGATATTGCTTTTTTTATAGCAACCGCTTGGTTCTCAATACGCTTAGTTGCATCATCAAGATACTTTGCAATAGCTTCTTGTTCGTCGTATCTGGGAGCAACCAGCCAGTAGTTCTTAATCGTTTCTACATTGACATGTGGCGCCGTCGATCCAGCAACATCTAACGATCCCTGTTGATAAACACAATCCGCATTGATATGCCACATCAGAAATCGTGCATCAAAGTGTTGTGCTGTTCGAAATTGCATCATGCGTTGTCCGAGACAAATCCTTGGCGAAGCTGGCACTGTTGCTGCAAACCCCCAACGTTCGCCTTCCCGCCCATAGAGGATATCTCCGGGCTTAACCAGCGCTCGCCTAGTCCGCTTGCAATATTCCGCTTCATCTAGTCGATACGCATTGGACAAGTCCATAAGTCCAAGACTTAGATCGGCAGTCCGTATAACAAAATAGTCGCCATCAATAGAGTACTGAGGCGTTTCATGTGGACAGTCAACAATCATTGATGTCGCATATTTCAACCGAGTCATCGTCCAATGCTCCGGCACCTCTCCCAGCCACTCCACCCCCGAATCCTTCATCGGCACCGACGGATCAAGCCCCTTGGTTACGGCATGGCTGATTAGCGCGGTGCGCTTCTCGGCCAGTTTGGTAAGCAAGGCTTCTTTTTTGGCGATGAGCGCATCGATTTGAGCGGTTTTGTAGTCGAGGAATTGAGCTATTGCTTTTTGCTCATCAATCGGCGGAACAGGGGAAAACGCATTGGCAATGGCATATTGCGGCAATCCAAAACGGGTTACACCATTGGCCGCCACTGTGAACTGAGCACTAAACCCGGTCGACTGAAAAAGACGGAATAAATACCGACCAGCCAAATCTACCGGCTTGATCTGTGTTAAGTGATATCCACAAAGAAGACCTTCGATTTTTTCAGCAACACAGGCTGGAATCGCTATATCATCAGGGGTCTCGGAATCTTTGGTGACGATGACGTCACCAATATCGACAGCAAACTTCTTGATTTCATCGTTGGTTGCCGTTGCGCGCATGAAATCCAAGCGACCGTCAATGTATTCGTTCTTGTAAACGTCGGTGTAGTTACAAAGCAGGACAGGCTCCTCACCCTCAACGGTTTTTTTGTCGACATTGCTTGGTTGAACAACGGCCAAAAACTTCAATTTCTTAACCTCCCAATGATTAGGGATATCACCGAGCCATTGAGAGTTTGAATTTTTGTAAGTTGCATAGAGAGCCGTTTTCATCAAACCACCTCAGCCAACATCGCCATGATTTCCTGCTCAAGTGTCTTAATTTCTCCTCCAATAACATCCAGCGGACGCGGTGGCTGATAGACATAGAAATGCCGATTCAAGGGGATCTCATAACCCACCTTGGTTTTGCTGTGGTCAATCCAGGCATCCGCTACATGCGGCAAGACCTCGGCCTTGAGGTACACTTCGCAATGATCTTTAACCAAGGTCAACAGGAGGTCATGGCCAGTTTCGTTGTCGTAACCCAGTGGCAGCGGCAGGCTGATGTCGTTAGGCAATTCGACACTCTCGGTGTCACGCAACTCGGCATCCGGCTCGGGTTTGCCTTTGGCATCCAGGCAGATATCGGCTTCCGGGTCACGCTCAGACAAGGCGGCCAGAATGGCCTTTTTGATCGGCGCACCGATCTTGATGCCTGCTTTCTTTAGGGTCTTATCAAGAACCAGCTCGAATTCCGGGCGGTTGCGATAAAGGATCTTGCCATCCAGCCCTTGCAGTGCAGCTCGAATCGCCTGTTGCGTGGCCTCACCCTCGACGATTTCCGCCCGGTAGGCCGCTTCATCCTTACGCTTCTTGCTGCTGGCCAGATTCACAAAACCACTTTGCTCCTCAAGGCGAGCAATACGCTCGGCGCTGGCCTGGAAATTCAGTCGTAATGGGCGCTCCACGGTGATCTTCAGATAACCGAATTCACGGTTTGCAAAGAGCTTGCTGCATACGCGCCGTTTCGGTTTGCCATCTACCAGTACTTCGCTTTCTGCGTCATGGTCATGTCCAGCGTAAAGCCGGACCAGCTCCTTGATATGGTCGCCGGACAATTCGTTGCGCTTGTTGCCCAGACTTTTGTCCATCTTCTTGAAATGGCGGGTGCCATCGATCAGTTGCACCTTGCCTTGCCGGTGGGCCGGCTTCTTGTTGGTCACAATCCAGATGTAGGTGTAGATGCCGGTGTTGTAGAACATCTGGTCAGGCAGGGCGACGACGGCATCGAGCATGTCGCGCTCGATAATCCAGCGGCGGATATTGCTTTCACCGCTCCCCGCATCGCCGGTGAACAAGGGGGAGCCGTTGAAAACAATGGCGATTTTGGAACCGTCACCGCCGACGTTTTTGCCCAGCTCGTTAACCTTGGGTGGCTGGTGCATCTTGGAGATCATGTGCTGCAAGAAGAGCAAGGCGCCGTCGTTGATCCGCGGCAAACCGGCGCCGAAGCGACCGGAGAAGCCCAGATTTTTGTATTCTTCCCGGACAAAATCTTCTTCCGGCTTCCACTCCACCCCGAAAGGGGGATTGGAGAGCATGTAATGGAACTGCTTGCCGGGATGGCCGTCATGCGGCACAAAGCCGTTGGTCTTGTTTTTGGCATCCTTGACGCCCAGGGTATCGCCGTAGATGAGGTTATCGATCGGCTCATCCTTGATCAGCAGGTCTGAACAGCAGATGGCATACGCTTCCGGGTTGTATTCCTGGCCGAACAGTTGGATATGTGCATCCGGGTTGAGGCCGGTGGTTTCATCACCATCGCCGCAGATGTATTTCTCGGCTTCCGAAATCATGCCGCCGGTGCCCGCTGTCGGATCGTACACGCTGCGGGAAATCCCCTTTTTATAAATACCTTCTTCGCCGGTGAAGACCAGCTGCACCATCAGCCGGATCACCTCGCGCGGGGTGAAGTGATCCCCGGCCTCTTCATTGGCTTGCTCGTTAAACTTACGCACCAGTTCTTCGAACAGGGTGCCCATCTGCAAGTTGCTGAGGGCTTTGGGTGACAGGTTGATTTCCGCAGAGCAGAATTCCTTGATGATTAGAAACAGCCGATTGGCTTCATCCAGCTTGGCGATTTCGGTTTCGAACTCGAACTTGTCGAAAATGTCCCGCGCCCGCGTCGAGAACCCCTGGATATAGGCGATCAGGTTGCCTGCGATGTTGGGCGCATCACCCAACAGCTTTTCAAAGGTAAAGCCGCTGGTGTTGTAGAGTGGCTGTTTTCGGTCTTTGGCTGCAATGCGGGCCAGTGCTTTCTCCAAAGCCGGGCCAGTAATTCCTTTTGCTTCAAGGTGTTTTTTTTCATCGAGTACCTGCTGTTTATTCTCTGCCAAGACCAGGTCCAGACGCCGTAAAACGATCAATGGCAGCATGACGCGACGATACTGCGGCGGACGATAAGGACCCCGTAACTTATTCGCAATATTCCAGATGAAACCTACGAGATTCTGATGTTGTGCATTCTGCATTTTCATTCCTTGCGATTCGGAAACCGGGACAGATTTATTTTTTGCTTCCTCTGTTTTTATACAGTCCCACGTTTGACGAGCAGATCAATCTGTTCGTCAAAAAAATTAGGGGGCTTGGTAAATTGCATTACCAGCCCCCATAAAAAGAAACCCCCAATGGTGCGCAGATCTGACGAGATGCGTTGGGGGTGTTGTTCAAATTTAAGTAATAATGCAGCATAAAATATCTAACCTGGGGAAAGGACGCGAGCTTTTTCTTGTTATCGCTGATCATGACCGCAAAATCCTAACGGAATATTGCCCGAGTATTTGACCATATTCACCAAAAAATTCATAGGGATATGTCATTTTGTTTTTTGAATTTTAGGTGATATCATCGGGCGACCGAAAAGATCGAATCCCAAGAATATAGGCGCCAACCTCAAGTTCCAGGTGGCGGCGCGACTGCTGGCAAGGTGCGGCTCCCAGATGGTGCGGTTGCGTTGGTAACGGGCTTCAATGGCCAGCTGTTCACGGAGAAAACCCATCCGCCAGAGATACCGGGGCAGGGGGTGAGAAAGCTTTCCAGCCACAGGGTGATCATGGACATAGTGCAGCAGGGGAAGATGGGGAGGGCATGCGTAACCTCGTAGAATCGTGTGTAGTCTGGCCTTGTTTTTGGTATAGTAAAACCATGCGTACGAAAAGCCTGAAACAAACCAAGCCCATGCGCATCGAGGAGTTCGGGCCGGAAAAGGGTTGGTGGGAGAACCGCGAAGAGAACGAACACGCCTGGAAGGTGGATATCGAGCAGCTCAAGGCCTCCGGCTACAATCTCGATATCAAGAACCCCCATGTCGGCGAACTGGAAAGCCACGACCCTCGAAGAGCTGCTGGGGACCGTCCCCTCATGGCCGAGGTGGGTGGAACCGGGGAGGCGTTGAAAAAGGAGCTCATGGGTTGTCTGGGGAGGAATAAATGAAGAATGAAGAATTGAGAATGCAGAATTCAGGGCAGCCTGAACATGGCGAGGTCATCATC
>JAUYFZ010000101.1 GCA_030689585.1 Rhodocyclaceae bacterium
ACGAAGCCCACCCCTGTCACATGAAATCAATGCGATTAAACGCCCGCCCCCCTTCGCCCCCCTTTCGGGGGGTTCTCATCGGCTCGCTACGCTCGATTATTACGGGGCACTCCGAATGAGTGTATTTCACGCTAATACCCCCCCCGCCCAGGATCAGGAGCGGTTGCGTGCGCTGGAAGCTGCGCTTCTGGACAGCCAGATGCGGTTGCGCGGTTTTTATGATGCGGCCCCGCTGGCGATTTTGCAGTGGAGCCGAGAGGGGCGCATTACCGATTGGAACCGGATGGCAGAAGCCACCTTTGGCTATGCAAGAGAAATCACGATTGGACAGAAACTGGTTCCGCTTCTGATCCATCCAGACGATTACCAGCTTTTTTCGTCAGCGATTGCCGAGGCACTCAAAACGGGAACAGCCAGCCACGTGACCTGTCGGTCCATTCGAACCGGCGGGAGCGAGTTGGTCTGCGAATGGCGCAATGTGCCGCTACGAACCGCCAAAGGCAGTTTGATCGGTATTCTGTCGTTAGCCTTGGATGTCACGGAACGCGTGTGGGCTGAACAAAGTTTGCGTCAGGCGCGGGACCAGGCCGAACGCCTTTCTCAAGCCAAAACAGAGTTCATGGCCACGATTAGCCATGAATTACGCACGCCCCTGAATGGGGTTTTAGGCATGTCGCAACTGTTGCTTGATATGGTAGGGGAGGACGAAAAGGAATTCGTCCGCATTATCGATACCAGTGGAAAGCATTTGCTTGAGATCATCAACGCCATCATCGCTTACACAGAAGTCGATATTTCGCGTCCGGAAGAGGCGATGGGAGATTGCCCGATTCTTGAAACATTGGCGTTGGCTGCGGATCGTTATGGTTATGCGGCCCGCAACAAGGGGATTACTTTTGATTTGGTCCTAGAGGAAAACACATTGACGGCTCCGTTCATCGGAGATCGTCGCGCTTTTGAAAAGATCCTTTTCAATCTGGTGGATAACGCAGTCCGTTTTACAGAAACAGGGGGCGTTCGCGTGCATGCCACGACCATTCCTTTCTCTGAAGATCAGCTCACCGTCACCATCGAAATTGCCGACACGGGCATCGGCATGTCGCCTGAATTTATTGCGACGCACCTTTATACGCCTTTCAAACAAGCCGAAAACGCCATCACCAGAAAGCGGGGAGGGGTGGGGCTAGGGTTGGCATTAACCAAAAAACTGGTGGATCGACTACAGGGCACGATCGAGGTCACCAGCCGCGAAGGGGAAGGCACAACCTTTACGTTGCAACTCCCATTCCGCATTGCTTCCCCCGTATAATCGCCAACTTCCGAGGAGCGTTGCAGGGGATTTCCCTCAGGCTCGGATCATTGGATAACGACGCTCACTTAATCCGGCCAGGATAGGTGAGTTACATCTTTCCCAGCCCCTTTTTTGGAGAACCGCTGTGACTGATTACGTGATTGCTGACATGAACCTGGCCGATTGGGGCCGTAAAGAAATTCGCATTGCTGAAACCGAGATGCCGGGATTGATGGCGATTCGTGAGGAATTCGCCGCAGCGCAACCGCTCAAGGGCGCACGCATCACCGGCTCGCTGCACATGACGATTCAAACCGCTGTGTTGATCGAAACGCTGGTGGCCCTCGGTGCCGACGTGCGCTGGGCTTCCTGTAATATCTTCTCAACTCAAGATCATGCAGCGGCGGCCATTGCCAAGGACGGCATCGCTGTGTTCGCTGTCAAGGGTGAATCGCTGGTCGACTATTGGGATTACACCCACCGCATCTTCGAATGGCCCGACCAAGGTTATTCCAACATGATCCTCGACGACGGCGGCGATGCCACGCTGTTGCTTCATCTAGGCGCGCGGGCCGAAGAGGACGTGACGTTACTGGCCAACCCCGGCTCAGAAGAAGAAACCATCCTCTTTGCCTCCATCAAAGCCAAGCTCGCCACGGACAAAACCTGGTATTCGACTCGTTTAGCCCACATTAAAGGCGTGACTGAAGAAACCACCACAGGCGTACATCGTCTGTATCAAATGCACGAACGCGGTGAGTTGAAGATTCCCGCCATCAACGTGAATGATTCCGTCACCAAGTCCAAATTTGACAACCTCTACGGCTGCCGTGAATCGCTGGTTGACGGCATCAAACGGGCGACCGATGTCATGATTGCTGGCAAGGTAGCACTCATCGCCGGTTATGGCGATGTCGGCAAGGGCAGTGCCCAAGCCATGCGCGCACTCTCCGCTCAAGTATGGGTCACCGAAGTCGACCCCATCTGTGCCTTGCAAGCCGCGATGGAAGGTTATCGTGTCGTGACGATGGACTACGCGGCCGATAAAGCCGACATTTTCGTCACCTGCACCGGCAACTACCACGTCATCACCCATGACCACATGGCGAAAATGAAAGATCAGGCGATTGTCTGCAATATCGGACACTTCGATAATGAAATCGAGGTGGCGGCTCTGGAAAAATACACCTGGGAAGAGATCAAGCCGCAGGTGGATCACATCATCTTCCCCGACGGGAAGCGCATCATCCTGCTGGCCAAAGGGCGGCTTGTGAACCTAGGTTGCGGTACCGGCCATCCGAGCTATGTGATGAGTTCTTCTTTTGCTAATCAGACTATTGCGCAAATAGAACTCTTTACGCGCAATGCCGACTACCCGGTGGGCGTTTATACGCTACCCAAGCACCTTGATGAAAAAGTGGCGCGGTTGCAATTGAGAAAACTCAACGCGCAACTGTCCGTGCTCACCCCCCAACAAGCCGCCTACATCGGGGTGCCGCTGGAAGGGCCGTATAAGGCGGAACACTATCGGTATTGACAGCCCGCAAAACGAAGCCATAATGGAGCCATTATGGTTCCGCACTGGAGGTAATTATGCCTAATTTATCGATTAAAGATGTTCCTGAAGCATTGGCGGAAAAAATCCGTCAACGTGCAGTCAACAACCATCGAAGCCTGCAAGGAGAGTTGATGGCACTCTTGGAAGGGGCTGGAAATGAATCCCCCCATGCCCCTTCCATGCTGATGACAGCAGAACCCATCGCTAATTATGCGGTGTCTCCTTCTGTGTCGAATTCTGCGACAAACAGAGAGCGTGCTTTTCCGATGGATGATCTATGGGGGCGATTCGATGCGATGGCTGCGGAGAATCGCTTGCCTCGGCCCGTTCCGGAAACGCGCGAAGCGCGTGTTCGACGCTTGCGGGAAATTGCGAGTCAAGTCAATCCAGCATTTCGAGCTGCCGATCGTTTAACACGCGAACAGGCCAATGATCGTGCTTTTCTGCGAAACATTGGCCTATGATCTTTTTAGATACCAACATTTTGCTCTATGCTGTTTCGACCTCTCCTGACGAAGCAGGCAAGCAATGTCTTGCCGAGCACTTGGTGTTCGATACTGATTGGTCTTGGTCGGCTCAGGTTATGCAGGAGTTTTACAGCAACGTTATTAAACCAACCTCACGGAGAACTGCGCTGACCTCTGTGCAAGCGTATGAGTTTTTGGAATCCTTGTTGCCGGATCATCCTTGCCAATCTATGGATGCCGAACTCATTTTGCAGGCCCTACATTTTCATCAGCATTTTCGCATTCAGTGGTGGGACGCGCCCATCCTTGCGGCGGCGCATCGAATGAACTGTAGCCAAATTTTGAGTGAGGATTTTCAACAGGGTCGAAACTACGACGGCGTAACCGTCGTGAACCCTTTTCTGGAGACGGTCCATTGACAACCTTCAACCCTGAAATCTCCGTTGAGTTTTTCCCACCCCAAACTCCTGAAGGGGTTGAAAAATTGCGGGCTGTCTGGACAAAACTGGCGGTTCTGCATCCAACCTTTTGCTCGGTGACGTTCGGCGCCGGAGGTTCGACACGCGACCGTACTTTCGATACCGTGGCCGAAATGCGGGCGGCGGGTCTACCTGCGGCACCTCACTTGTCCTGCGTGGGGTCAACACAGGACAATATCCGGGAAATTCTGGAGTGCTATCGTTCTGCGGGCATCCGGCGCATCGTGGCCTTGCGGGGAGATTTGCCCTCCGGCATGGCGGAATCCGGCGAATTTCGCTATGCCAATGAACTGGTGGAATTCATCCGTCGGGAAACGGGGGATTGGTTTCACCTCGACGTGGCGGCTTATCCTGAAGGTCATCCCCAAGCCAAAAGTGCGGAAGATGATCTTCTGAACTTCAAACGCAAGGTGGAGGCGGGGGCGGATTCGGCCATTACTCAATTCTTTTTTAATGCCGATGCCTACGAACATTTTGTATCGGACGCCCGCGCACGGGGCGTGACGATTCCCATCGTGCCGGGCATCATGCCCATTGCCAGTTATTCCAAGCTGGCCCGATTCGCCGATGGCTGTGGTGCGGAAATTCCCCGTTGGATGCGCCGGAAATTTGAAGGCTTTGGTGACGATGCCGATTCCGTCCGCGCTTTCGGGCTAGATGTAGTGACGGAGCTATGCGGTCGTCTCCTTGAACGCGGTGCACCGGGATTGCACTTCTACACGCTCAATCAAGCAGGACTGACCACGGAGATCGTGACCCGCTTGGGGGTATTCCATTACCCATAAGTCGAAATAACTGTAACTACTCAGGTCCGGTCGGAACACAGCTCTCCTTCCCCTTCAAGGGGGAGGCGGGGAGGGGGATGGGGGGGAAGAATTCCGCGTAAAACCCCATCCCCACCCCAGCCCTCCCCTTGAAGGGGAGGGAGATTGACACCGACCTGAGTAGTTACAATTTTTTGTAAGCAACGCAGTATCGCGACGAAGTTTGAGTGTATAGACGTGCCCGTTACCTGAACCGTAACTCTGCCGCTCTCGCATGGGCGGTGAGTCCCTCTCCATGGGCCAGAATCGAGGCGATGGGGCCGAGTGTTTGTGCGCCTGTAAGGGATACCTCGATCAGGCTGGATCGTTTCTGGAAATCGTAGACCCCTAGCGGGGAGGAAAAACGGGCGCTGCGGGACGTGGGCAGGACGTGGTTGGGGCCGGCGCAGTAATCGCCTAGGGATTCCGAGGTGTAATGGCCCATGAAGATAGCACCGGCGTGGCGGATTTTATCGAGGAGTTTGTGGGGTTCATCGACCGCCAGTTCGAGGTGTTCCGGGGCGATGTGATTGCTGATTTCACAGGCTTCCTCCAGATCAGCCACCTGGATCAACGCCCCTCTTTCAGTTAGCGAGGCGGCAATGGTTTCCCGACGAGACATCGTGGGCAGGAGGCGTTCGATACTGTTGACGACGCGATCAATGAAGGCGGCATCCGGGCAGAGAAGGAGAGATTGCGCCAGTTCATCATGTTCTGCCTGAGCGAAAAGGTCCATGGCTACCCAGTCTGGATGGCCGGAGCCATCTGAAATGATGAGCACTTCCGAAGGACCGGCCACCATGTCGATGCCGACGGTGCCGAATACTCGTCGCTTGGCGGCGGCGACATAGGCGTTGCCCGGGCCAACAATTTTGTCAACCTGGGGGATGGTCTGGGTGCCATAGGCCAATGCGGCAATGGCTTGCGCCCCCCCCACGGTGAATACGCGATCAACACCGGCCAGATGGGCGGCCGCGAGTACCAGTGGATTGCGTTCGCCGTCGGGAGTTGGGGTCACCATAATGAGTGTCCGTACTCCGGCGACTTTGGCGGGCAGGGCGTTCATCAGCACTGAGCTAGGATAAGCAGCCTTGCCTCCGGGAACGTAGAGACCGACGCGGTCGAGTGCGGTGACTTTTTGTCCTAATCGTGTGCCATTGGGTTCGATATATTCCCAAGAGGCTATTTTTTGATGGTTATGGTAGGTGCGAATACGGTCGGCGGCTTGTTCGAGAGCCACACGTTGTTCGGTGGACAGGCTGTCGAAGGCCCCCTTGAGCAGGGCGGGTGACAGTTCCAGCTCGGCCATGTTTGCAACAACCATTCGGTCGAAGCGACGGGTGGCATCGAGCACGGCGGCATCGCCCCGTGCTCGGACATCTTTGAGGATGTCGGTGACCGTGCGCTCGATAGCGTCGTCGGTGGCGTGATCGACCGTCAGGTGCGCGTTGAGTGTTGACAGGAAGTTTGGGCTGCGGGTGGTCAGGCGTTTAATCACGGACAGCTCC
>JAUYFZ010000012.1 GCA_030689585.1 Rhodocyclaceae bacterium
CAGAATAAGTGCCAACGACGTTCCGGTTCTGGATCAAAATAAGTGCATGTGCCGTTCCGGTTTAGGCCGCAAAAACCCTGTCGGGATCAGGAAATCTGAGGTTATTCAACACTGCCTGCAAACGAAGCTCGTCAACCATTACGGCCTGGGGCATATCGCCGCCCAGTATGAGTTGGAAATGGTTGCCGTGATCAACCATCATGGAGGCACTCTGTTCCAGCGACTTAATGAAATCTCCCCAGTGAACGGGGGTTAAGCGCAGCGAGAGTTGTCCCGAATCCCCGCGTACATGATCGAGAATGTCGTCGATCATGCCCAGCAGATGGCGACTGCTGTTTTTGATCGCAGCAATTCCCTCTTGCAGTGAGACCCGATCACTGCCGCGTTGCATAAGTTCCGCGTAGCCCAGCACCGTATTGAGCGGGGTGCGGAATTCATGGCTCATTTGCGCAAGAAATTTCATGCGGGCATGGTTGTCTTGCTGCAAGGCGATTTCGAGCTTATGTTTTGTCTCTGAAAGCACCTGCGTGCGTTCCGTAATACGTTGTTCCAGCGTTTCGTTCAGTGATCTGAGTGCCTCTTGCTCCCGTTGCAAATCGAGATAGAGCGCGTTGTTCTGCGCGATTGAGTGATGCAATTTGCTCAGTGTGTCATTCAATGTATCTGCCAGAAAGTGTAGTTCGTGCCGCGTAGTTCGTGCCGCGCCCGATCTTTAAGGACGAAAACCCGCTCGCCAAGGTTGTCGAGCTTGAGTTCCTGGACGAAATGGGTTAACTGGATTAAAGGGGTCCCCAGCCATCGCTTGACCACGAACAGGAAGATAAACCACAGGGCTATCGTCTGGATTACCGCGCTCACCAAGAGCAGGAAAAATCCGTATTGAACTTGCTTGACAATCACGTTCTGGTTTGAATACACGGTCAACTTGCCAATGGATTGTTGCTGACCGTTTTTGTCTGCAAAAACGATGGGGAATTGTTGGCCGAATGACTTGCCAAACAGAGGTTCGCTCTCTTTTACCGATGCAAGACGCCCGTCGGGACCGGCGAGCATATTGACGCCATTTTTATCATTGACCCTGCCAACCGCATGGAGCAAATTGCCTTTTTCGTTCTCGACCGTAACCCCCACAACAATCGGCAATTCCTTTATTCCGAGCAGAATGCCCAGCAGGACATCATCTTCGTAGCGCCACATCGCATTGGCAATGCCTGGCACAAAGGTCTGTTCCATTGCCTTGATTTCTGTCTTAACTCGGGTTTCGGTATCGCGGTATTCGGCGATCAGTTGGATGCCGGTTACCAGTAGCGCGATGATGAAGTAACTGCCGAAAATGATCCGAAAGAGCGTGACGGCAATCGAGGTCGTTTTCTCTGGAGAGCCGACCGGCATTGCTGGGGCGTGCTCCGTCACCTCCCCCATTTTCTTAACACCTTTTCAAAAGTGCCCTCTTCTTTAATTTCATTTAATGCTTTTTTGTATTTCTCAACAACAACATCATGGGTATTCAGACTAAATGCCAAGTTGAGGTTCCCGGGAACTTCGTTTAAAAAATAAACTTTCTCAAAATTGGATAGGTTCAATCCTAACGTTTCGACCCAATGCTGAAAGTTTAGCTCCTCGGCGACCACCAAATCCAACCTGCCAGAATTTAACATTTGTACCAGTTGCTTTCCTCGGGTGAAGGCGGTCAGATTTTTCCCTAGGACAAACCCTTGCTGGATTAAATACTGCGTACTGGCATCTTCATTTTCTCCGCCGATTTGATAGGCTTTTGCTGCCTCAATGCTATCAACGCGAATATCGGTTCGCTTTTTTAATTTGAATATCCAAAGTTTCAACGGAAAGACCGCGCCGACCCATTTGAATCGTTTTTCACGCTCCGGCGTTCTATAGATAGTGGGTATCAGGATATTTTTATCCTCCAAGCCCATTTTGTAGATGCGTGCCCAAGGGTATACCTCGATGACATAAGGAAGTCCCGCTTTGTCGGCGACTATCTGGGTAATTTCAGGAATGACTCCCTGGAGGGTTCCGTCCTTTTGGAAAACATAAGGCGGGATGAGGTTGATCGCAATAACAACAGGTGCTTCTGCAGTCGCACTCCCTCCTGAAGCCATCACGCCTATCATTGCCAAAATAAAATGGATAACGGTTTTTTTCATGAGTTTCTTCCGATCTCTTTTTATGGTCAACCGCTTTGTAACCCTGCACGGAGTTCGCTCGGCGAGCAGTTGAAGCGCTCGCGGAACGCCTTGGAGAAATTGGCACCACTGGAATAGCCCAGATGTTCACCGATGTTCGAAATCGGCGTTTCCGTCAGGGCTAACAACTCGCGAGCTTGACGCAGGCGTTCTTCACGCAGCCAAGCAAACACCGGCATGGCAAACTGCTCCTGAAATGCCTGGTTCAAATATTTTTCGTTTGTACCCAGTCGTTTTGCCAGTGTTTCAGGCGAGGGGGGTGAGCTGAGATGTTGGCGCAGATAATCGGTCGCGGTGCGGATTAACACTTCATCCCGTTGCACCAGCCCACACCCATCAGACTTATCCGACGCATCTGGATTTATTTCTGGCGGGGAGGATTGTCGCTGAGACACCCGATTAAGGTGGATTCCTACCCGTGCGATGACCTCCTGTTCGCTGAAAGGCTTGCCGATGTAATCCACCGCACCCAATGACAAACCTTCGATGCGCTTCTCTACTTCGTTGGCGGCGCTCAGGAAAATCACCGGGATGTGGCGCGTGCGTTCGTTGTTCTTCAACAGGCGGCAGGTGGTGAAACCATCCATCACCGGCATGGAGACGTCGAGCAGAATCAGATCCGGGCACAACAGCACCGCCTTGTGATAGCCATCCTGTCCGTTGAAGGCGACGTTCACCCGTATCTGGCGGACAGACATCAGCTCCATCAATAGACGCAAATCAATAGATGAATCGTCGATCAATAGGATGTTGCTTTTTTTTCATTCATGACCTGGCTATTGGGCGTGTTATTGGGGGGGGGCACATAACGTTTCTCCAAATTTACAAAAGTGTTCCGTGCTGGATAATCATACCTCCTCCACTTCAAACCCCACCACATTGCGGGTTTCTTTGCTGAACTCCACACCAATCAGGTAAATCGGTTGATTTAATGCCCGATATTTTGCCGCGTAGTCATTCGCTTTGATTTGCGCTAAGGCACTGCCTTCGGGGGTGAGTTCCACGACTTTAAATTCAAACAGGTAGATGTGATTATTGAATTTCACTGCCATATCCAATCGCCCTTGGTTGGTCGATTCTTCGGGGATGATCTCCAAACCCAATGAAGCAAAATAGGCATAGAAAACGCTGGCGTAGTAACCCTCGTATTGGGCAATCGGATTGTTTGTGTACCACTCGTAGGGGATGCTGGCGAAGAAGGCGGTGATGAGATCGCGCA
>JAUYFZ010000103.1 GCA_030689585.1 Rhodocyclaceae bacterium
CACTCCCCTTTCAGGCATTCCATTACCCATAAGTCGAAATAACTATATAGATCAATGCAATGCGCCACAGCCCCAATCCCCTCCCCTTCAAGGGGAGGGTTGTACAAAGTTCCCTCCCCTTCAAGGGGAGGGTTAGGGTGGGGATGGGGTAAAAGTTGCGCGATATTTGTAACAGATTGAATTTACTTGGATTACAATTTCCACCATCCCCCTCCCAGCCTCCCCCTTGAAGGGGGAGGAGCTTCTGCCTTCGACTTATGGGTAATGGAATGCCTTGAAGGGGGAGGAGATGGGTGCTCCGATAGACCTGAGTAGTTACGATTTTTTAGGAGAAACTTGAAATGACTGTAGAAACGCTAGGATTCCAAACTGAAGTGAAGCAACTGTTGCACCTCATGATTCATTCTCTTTACTCCAACCGCGAGATATTTCTGCGCGAGTTGATTTCAAACGCTGCGGATGCCTGTGACAAATTACGGTTTGAGTCCATCCACAACGACGCTCTGATGAGCGACGGCGGTGATTTCAAGATTCACATTGGTTATGACAAGGAAGCCAAAACCATCACGGTGCGCGACAACGGCATCGGCATGAATCGTGAGGAAGCGATTACGCATCTGGGCACCATTGCCAAATCCGGCACGCGGGAGTTTTTCTCGAACTTGACCGGCGATCAACAAAAAGATGCCAGCCTGATTGGACAATTCGGCGTGGGTTTCTATTCCTCCTTCATCGTGGCCGATAAAGTCACGGTGCGCACCCGACGTGCCGGGGAAGAAGTGAACCAAGGCGTGGAATGGATATCAGAAGGGGGGGGAGATTTCACGATTGACATGATCGAACGGGCAGAACGGGGTACCGAGATCATCCTGCATTTGCGCGACGGGCAAGAAGACCTGCTTTCCGGCTGGAAGCTGAAATCCATCATTCGCAAATATTCCGACCACATTGTTCAACCCATCGTGATGAATAAAGAGGAATGGAAAGACGACAAGAATGTGGTGACGGATGAGGATGAAACCGTCAACCAAGCCTCTGCCCTGTGGGCCAAGCCTAAGAACGATATTTCAGAGGAAGATTACAAGGCGTTTTACAAGCATGTCGGCCATGATTACGACGATCCGCTGGCCTGGACACACGCCCGCGTGGAAGGCAAAACAGAATATACGCAACTGCTCTATCTGCCCGGACGTGCGCCTTTTGATCTGTGGGACAGAAACGCGAAACACGGCATCAAGCTCTATGTTCGTCGCGTGTTCATCATGGACGATGCTGAACAGTTGATGCCCACTTATCTGCGATTCGTGCGGGGTATCGTCGATTCCGCCGATCTGCCGCTCAACGTATCCCGTGAGATTTTGCAGGAAAGTAGTGATGTTGAAGCGATCCGCAAGGGTTGCACCGGCAAGGTACTGGGGCTGTTGGCAGATATGGCGGAAAACGACAAAGAGAAATACACGAAATTCTGGGGTGAATTTGGCCGCGTGCTGAAAGAAGGGGCCGGCGAAGATTTCGCCAACAAGGACAAGATTGCCGCCTTGCTACGCTTCGCCTCCACCCAGACCGACACGAAAGATGAAACGGTTTCGCTGGCAGATTACATCAGCCGGATGAAGCCAGAACAGGAAAAAATCTATTACGTCACCGCTGAAACTTTTAATGCCGCCAAGAACAGCCCGCATCTTGAAGTGTTCCGTAAAAAAGGCATCGAAGTGCTACTGCTCTCCGATCGCGTCGATGAATGGGTCGCTTCTCACCTGACAGAATTTGAAGGCAAACCACTGCTCTCCGTCGCCAAGGGGGGGCTTGATCTGGGCAAGCTTGAAGACGAAACCGAAAAGAAAGCACAGGAATCCGTCGCCGGTGAGTTCAAGGAACTGACAGAGAAAATCGCCAAATCACTCGCAGAACGCGTCAAGGAAGTGCGAGTCACCCATCGCTTGACGGACAGCCCTGCGTGCCTCGTCTCCGATGAACACGACATGAGTGGCAATCTCTCCCGCATTCTCAAGGCGTCCGGCCAAAAAGCACCGGAGATGAAGCCCATTCTGGAAATCAATCCGGGGCATCCTGTCGTGATGCGCATGAAGCACGAAGAACGTAAATTTGACGAATGGGCGGCGGTGCTGTTCGACCAGGCCCTATTGGCCGAAGGGGGACAACTCGATGACCCGGCCACCTTCGTCAAACGCATCAATGACCTGATGTTGACGATGTCTTTGGGGGGGTGACACATGCTCTACGAAGCCCGACCGGCGATTTATTTTCTCTTAGGCGGACTGGCCGCCGTGTTCGGTGATGACACCTGGGCACAACCGCTCGGCATCGTTCTGCTGCTGGTGGGGCTGTTCGTCACCTTCATGCGTCGCTCTCATCGAAAGAAAAAAGAGTGGCTATGATTCATGGCTTCCATGCCATCACCGCCAAACTGCGTGTTGCATCATCGGATATTAGGGAGATTTACCTTGCCGAAAAACGACAGGATGTTCGCGCCCGTGATCTGATTCAGGCAGCGCAGACCCACAACGTGCGCATCCTCTTTGTCGAATCCTCACGATTAGACGATATGACGGGAGGAGCAAAACATCAGGGGGTCGTTGCCCACGTGAATGAGCAGATGAAACATGTCACGCTAGACGACGTGCTGGACACCTTGCAACCTTCCGACGGGCCTGCGTTGTTACTGGTGTTAGATGGGGTGACCGATCCTCATAACTTGGGAGCCTGTCTGCGTGTGGCCGATGCGGCGGGTGCCCATGCTGTGATAGCACCAAAGGATCGAGCGTGTGGTCTGAATGCCACCGCCATCAAAGTGGCCAGCGGTGCGGCCGACACCGTGCCTTACATCACAGTGACCAATCTGGCCCGGAGTCTGCGTGAAATGCAGGAACGAGGACTTTGGATCATTGGGGCGGAAGGTGACACCGAGAAAGACCTCTACAGCATCGACCAGACGTGCTCAACGGCCTGGGTACTCGGCGCGGAAGGGGCGGGATTGCGACGACTGACAAGAGACACCTGCGACGTACTGACCCGTATTCCCATGCAGGGCAGTGTAGAAAGC
>JAUYFZ010000142.1 GCA_030689585.1 Rhodocyclaceae bacterium
AGTATCCTATCGCCCATGCGCGTTATTGCCAAGAGCACACTGAAAAAATGGCTCTATGCGGTTTGTAGTGGGTACTCGAAGCGGTTGTTGCGGCCTCCCTCCCCTTGAAGGGGAGGGAGACTGTCATGTCCTCCCCTTGAAGGGGAGGGAGATTGGTACTGCCCTCCCCTTGAAGGGGAGGGAGGCCGCAACAACCGCTTCGAGTACCCACTACAAACCGCATAGAGCCATTTTTTCAGTGTGCTCTTGGCAATAACGCGCATGGGCGATAGGATACTCCCGTTTTGGGAGGGGCGGATTGTCAGGTTGAGGCGAAGTCTACTGTGGAAACAGTGCTATCTTTCACTTTGGATAAAAACAACTGAAAGAACAAGTCATGAAACAAATATTCCTGATGATCGCTGCCCTCTTGCCTGCAATGGCTTTAGCCTCTGAAGACACAAGGCAGTTCGTCAAGATGTCGCCCGAAGCCCGCGCCGAACTGAGGATCGAGATGCTCGACTTTCAAACGTCACTGCATCTGATTATCGGCGCACTGAGTGAACAGAAATTTGCCGAGGCCGCCGATATTGCTGAAAAGCAAATGGGCATTTCGGCCATGGGTCGTCATCGCACCGCCCCGGCGAACGCTCGCCCGGGTATGTTTATGCCCAACGAGATGCATGCCATCGCACGCGGCATGCACGTTTCGGCCAGCGATTTTGCCAAAACTGCCAAGGGGGGTGACACGGCTAAGGCCCTGACCACCTTGCAAGCCGTCACCGGTGCTTGCGTTACATGCCACCGTAGCTATCGCACTCAATAGGAAACCCACCTGATGAATATCCGGTTATGGCTGAATTCCGTTTTAATGCCCATGGAACGGGGGCGCACTGCGGAAGCGGTGATCTTCTTCATCGTGGCATTCCTGATCGGACAGATCGTTTTTCTGGGATGGTTCGACACCATTTTCGGTCCCATCGCCAAAGGCTACTGGATGTTCCTGCTCGTTGTGATAGCCGCCATTCGCATGGGAACACAGGCGGTCATCCTGTTGCTGCTCCTGCTTGCATGGCAATCTCTTTGGGGCGTTTTGTCGAACGTGGGGTTTTTCGCAGGCGACATGATGCGCTCGCATCTCGTTGGTTATGGAACCTACCTGCTGTCACTGATTGCCGTCGGGTTGGCACTGACGATGTATATCGAACGCCTCAAACAAACAAAAAATGCGCTACTCCACCGCGAACACGAACTTAATCGCGCCCAGCAGGTGGCGAAGATCGGGAGTTGGACATTGGATGTGCGCAGCAACGTGCTGACCTGGACACCGGAGAGCTATCGCATTTTCGGGGTTGCACCCGGCACCCCGCTGAGTTACGAGACATTTCTCGCCTGCGTACATCCGGATGATCGCGCCTACGTCCATGAACGCTGGAGTGCCGCACTCACCGGCGAACCCTATGACATCGAGCATCGCGTCATCGCGAATGGTCAGACCATCTGGGTCAATGAACGAGCAGATTTGCAATTTGATGCCAAAGGGAAACTGATCGGCGGTATCGGCATCACCATGGACATCACCGAACGTAAGCGTGCCCACGACGCGTTGGCCATGCTTTCTCTGGCGATCGAACAAAGTTACAACAGCATCGTCATCACCAATGCTCAAGCAGAAATTGAATTCGTCAATGCCGCTTTTACAAAAATCACAGGGTATTCGCCGGAAGAGGTGCTGGGCAGAAATCCACGCCTGCTCAACGCAGGGCTGACACCCAAAGACACCCATCTCGCCATGTGGCAAGCCTTGAGCGAAGGTCACACCTGGCATGGGGAAATCATCAACCGCTGCAAGAATGGTGATCTCATTGTCGTCAACCAAAGTATTTCCCCCATTCGTCAGAACGGGGGAAGCATCACCCATTACATCGCCATCAACGAAGACATCACCGAAGCACGGCGCAATACTGACGAACTCCATCGTTATCGCCTTCAACTGGAAAACATGGTGGCCGAGCGGACAGACGAGCTGGCTGTGCAATCGAAGCGCACACTGGCCATCCTGCGCACCATGTTCGACGGGGTGGTTCACATTGATGCAAGGGGAATCATTCTCTCCGTCAACGACGCCATAACCACCCTGTTCGGTTATGAAGCGAGTGAACTTCTCGGTCAAAATGTCAGCCTGTTGATGCCGGACCCTGATCGTTCGGCCCATGACGGCTACTTGGCGCGCTATGGCGAGACACACATTTCCACCACTGTCTGCGGACGACGACGCGAAGTGAACGGTCTGCACAAGGACGGTTCTATCTTGTCGCTTGAATTGGCTGTCAACGAATTGGTTGACGACCGAGGCTCTACCTTCATCGGGGTATTGAGTGACATTCGTGAGCGCAAGGCCATTGAAGCGGCGCACGAAAATACCCGACGGGAATCTGAACGGCTCTCGCAACTCAAGAGTGACTTTCTCGCCAACATGAGCCATGAATTACGCACCCCGCTTTCTGCCGTCATCGGCTTGGCCCGCATCTGTGCCCGTGAAAATGCCGGACGCAAGGCGCACGACACCTGTACACGCATCTTCAATGCCGGTCAGCATTTACTGACTGTAGTGAATGACATCCTCGACTTCTCGAAAATTGCGGCGGGCAAGCTCTCTATTGATAGGCATCCCCTGCGTCTTTCCGTTGTTCTTGACGACGCCATCGAACTGGTGGCCGGCCAAGCGTCCACGAAGGGGCTGGAACTGGTTCGTTCATACGCCAGTCCGCCCATTGATCTGTCCGCTTGGGTATTGGGCGATGCCTTGCGCATTCGACAGATTCTGGTCAACCTGCTCTCCAATGCGATCAAATTCACCGCACAGGGTCGAATCGAACTCAAGGTGTTACGACAGGGCGAGCAGGTGGAATTCATCATTCACGATGAAGGCATCGGCATGGATGCCGAGCAACTGACGCGCATCTTCAACCCCTTCGAGCAGGCCGACAGTTCCACCACCCGACAATTTGGCGGAAGCGGGCTGGGATTATCGATTTCGATGAATCTGGCCCAACTCATGAAGGGCACTATTCAGGCGGAAAGTACCCTAGGGCTGGGCAGCACCTTTACCCTGCGCTTACCCATCCCGGACACCACGGCATCGGTTGATCCTTCCACGGTGGCTGAAAAATCGACCCACCCCGAACAACCGCTAACCGGTGTGCGCGTGCTGGCCGCAGAAGATGTCGACGTCAACCGGATCATTCTCGAAGACATTTTGGATGGCGCGGGAGCAACCTCTGTTTTTGTCGAGAATGGCCGGTTGGCGGTAGAACAGGTGACCGCACACCCGGCCGCCTTCGACATCATCCTCATGGACATACAAATGCCGGAAATGGACGGCCACGAGGCGGCGCAACGTATTCGAGAAATCACGCCAAATCTTCCGATTGTCGGGCTTACCGCCCACGCGATGATGGAAGAACGTGTGAAGTGTCTTCTCAATGGCATGGTGGATCACATTACCAAGCCGATTGACCCCGACGCACTGATCTCCGCCATTTTGCGCTGGACACAACACGCTTCCATCGCTCCCGTCGATGACAAGACGATCGACACCCCCTTGTGGACTGCTCAGGTGACGGCCAACGCGCCGGCCCCTGTGGTGATCGACCATGCGGCACTCAATGCGCGATTCAGTGGCAAAACCGCCTTCATCCGAAAACTCGCCCAGAGTGTGCTGGACAGTCAATCGGAATCCCCTGCCAAACTTCGTCACCTGGCTGAAACGAACGATTTTGCAGGATTGGGCTTTCTCGCTCACACCCTTAAAGGGTTGGCGGGCAACCTCTCCGCAGAATCTGTGCGCGAATGGGCCACTCAACTAGAAAAAAACCGCTAAAAACCAAGAGGTTACCGCAGGCCCGCTGGCTGATAAACTCGCCACCGCACTCACCCTCATGCTAGATGAACTACACCTCCTGATTCGGGGCAACCCATGACCACCTTACTGATCGTCGATGACGAAATCACCAACCGCATGATCCTCGAAGAGACGCTGGGGGCGCATTACGGCGTGCATCTGGTGGAGGACGGTGAACAAGCACTCGCCTGGCTGAAAGAGGGCAACCAGACGGATTTGATTCTCTCCGATGTCATCATGCCCAAGATGGACGGCTTTGAACTTTGTCGCCGCCTCAAGGCGGATGGGACTATCCAGGACATTCCCCTGTTGTTTTTGACCAGTCTGAGCAGTGTGGCCGATGAGGAAAAAGGACTGCTTCTCGGTGCCGAGGACTTCATCCATAAACCCATTTCACCGCCTATCGTGTTGGCGCGGGTGCGCAATCATCTCGAACTGGCCCAGGCAAGAACGAGATTGCGCGAACGCAACATCGATCTGGAATTGCTGGTGCTGGAGCGCACCCAGGAAATCGTGCGTCGGTCTGAAGAAGCCCTGGCGGCCCAAAGTGCCACCATCACCGCCTTTTGCGCCCTGGCCGAAGCACGCGACGACGATACGGGCAACCACATCCGGCGCACGCAACATTACGTCAAAGCCTTGGCTGATCAGTTGCGCACCCACCCTCGATTTTCTGCCGACCTGGACACGCAGACCATTGACCTGTTGTTTCGTTCGGCTCCCTTGCACGATGTCGGCAAAGTGGCCATTCCTGATGCCGTGCTGAACAAACCCGGCAAGCTCGACCCGGACGAATGGAAGTTGATGCAGCGTCATGCCGAATTTGGCCGCGATGCCATTGTGTTAGCCGAAGGAGAATTGGGATCATCGAGCGAGAGCTTTCTGCGCTATGCCCGCGAAATCGCCTACAGTCACCATGAAAAATGGGATGGAACCGGCTACCCCCAAGGGTTATCGGGGGAAGCCATTCCTTTGTCCGCCCGCCTGATGGCCGTCGCCGATGTGTATGACGCCTTGATTTCCAAGCGCGTCTACAAACCCGCCTTCTCGCATGAAAAAGCCATGGCTATCATCGTCGAAGGACGTGGCAGCCATTTTGACCCTGATATGGTGGATGCCCTGCTCGCCATCCCGGATGCCTTCCGAGCCATCGCTCAACGGTTCAACGATATGCCAAATTTACATGAAACACATTCCCCATCCCCCTCCCAACCTCCCCCT
>JAUYFZ010000148.1 GCA_030689585.1 Rhodocyclaceae bacterium
CTTGGCGACCATGCGAGTTATTCGAGGATGGACAGTTGTTGTAACAGGTCTTGCAGTTGATGCTCCACCGCGGTCAGCGCGTCCACCGTCGGTGTTTGTAGCTTACAGGTTTCTTCAAGCGCGGTGGCCGCTTCCTGCAAACCTTCCGCGCCGATCATGCCAGCAGATCCCTTGAGCGTGTGCGCTAGGCGAGTCGCCAGCACAAAATCTTCCGTCACTAAGGCGGCCCGGATGTCGGCCGTTGTCCCTGCAAACTGCTCACGAAACTTGATGAGCAGCCCCTTGTAACGGTCGACCTTACCCAGCATTCGTTTGAGTCCGGCCTCAACATTGATCGCGGGCAAGGGTGGCAAGGAGGAGGGAAGGGGAACGAAAGCCGGCGATGCAGGCATCTCCGTGCGAACCGGTTCAGTGTCAGCGAGAGCGTTTGAAGGCCGCCGCATCCGACGCAACAAAGCGGCATAGAGTCGAACGGGATCGACCGGTTTGGTCACGTAATCGTTCATCCCCGCGTCGAGGCAACGCTCACGATCCCCTGACATGGCGTTCGCCGTCATCGCCACGATGGGCAGATTTTGATGCCGCTCTTCAGACCGGATCAGTTTCGTCGCCGTTAACCCATCCATTTCCGGCATTTGCATATCCATCAAAACAACATCGTAATCGGTCGCTTGAACGCGCTCTACGGCAATCCGACCATTGGCGGCCAGATCAACCTGCAATCCAATCTGTTCGAGCAATTCCGTCGCCACCTGTTGATTGAATTCGTTGTCTTCCACCAACAATACCCGCCCACCGCGTAGCGTCGCCAGAACCGATTCATCCTGAATCGCCGACGCTTCGATAGGAGCCGTCGCAGGAACCATGCCGCACTCGGCCAGTCGGTCGATCAACCGTTTACCGCCTGCAACCCCGGAGGAATACTCTGGGGTGCCCGTGCATTCACGCGCCTTGCGTTGCGTCGGCAACTCCCACTGACCGAAGGGTAGCTGGAAGAAAAACCGGCTGCCTTGCCCATGAACACTATCAACATCGATCTGCCCCCCCATGAGCGTCACTAACTTCCGGCTGATCGCCAACCCCAGCCCCGTGCCCCCAAACCGGCGTGTGATGGAACCGTCTGCCTGCGAAAAGGACTGGAACAACTGGCCCCGCTGTTCCGGCGTAATGCCGATGCCCGTATCCGTGACGGCGAACTCTACACATACGCGGTCTGCATCGGCGCACGCCCCCGGCTGCACTTTGCAGGTCAGGCTCACCTCTCCCAGCTCCGTAAATTTGATCGCATTCCCCAGCAGATTGACGAGCACTTGGGCTAACCGTAGTGAATCACCGACCAATCCGCGCGGCACATCGGGGTCGATAGTGACCGACAACTCCAGTGCTTTCATCGCGGCACGGTGCGAAACAATGATCATGACGTTGTCGATCACATCGTCTAAATCCATGCGCACCGATTCGACTTCCATACGCCCGGCTTCGATCTTTGAAAAATCAAGGATGTCATTGATGATGCCCAACAACGATTCGGAAGCCCGGCCGATTTTGCAGACATAGTCACGCTGCTTGGGAGAAAGGTCCGTAGACAAGCACAACCGGGACATGCCGATAATCGCATTCATCGGCGTGCGAATCTCATGGCTCATCGTCGCCAAAAACTGACTTTTGGCGACAGAAGCCATCTGTGCGGCGGCCAGTGCACGGCGCAGTGCCAGATGATTACGCACCCGCGCCAGCACCTCGGCAATCTCGAAAGGTTTGGAAATATAGTCGACACCCCCCTCCTCGAAGGCACGGGTCTTCGCACTGGTTTCATCCAACGCACTGATGAAGATGATCGGAATATCCCGCGTGCGGGCATCCGACTTCAACTGACGACACACATCGTATCCGCCTAGTCCGGGCATCATGATGTCCAGCAAGATGAGATCGGGAATCGAAGCCGCCACAGCGGCCATCGCGCTTTCCCCATCGATGGCCTTTCTCACCAGATAACCGGCTCGTTTGAGATTGCTCTCCAAGATCACCAGATTGATGGGGGTGTCATCGACAATCAGAATATTGGCAGCAGGTTCGTCCATGAAAATTCCTTATTTAGCCAGTGCAACCGGATAGTTGGGATGGTCGGGGTTGACCATCAATTGCTGACGCACAGGGTCCACCAAGGCACGAACGGCAATGCTGTGTTTGTCAAACAGATTGGTGATTTTCAAATCGGCGTAGGTGTGTCCCATGCTGAATTCCCTGTGAAGTGCAACCGCATTAACGACACATGACCGATGGCCACTCGTGAATAATGGCAACTACTCAGGTCGGTGTCAATCTCCCTCCCCTTCAAGGGGAGGGCTGGGGTGGGGATGGGGTTTTACGCGGAATTCTTCCCCCCATCCCCCTCCCCGCCTCCCCGCCTCCCCCTTGAAGGGGGAGGAGAGCTGTGTTCCGACCGTACCTGAGTAGTTACGAATAATGAAACCATTAGTCAGGCGGGCATGTGTTGTTCCTCGCTAACGTCTGCGCATATTACCCCATAGTACCTTGTGTAGCTGAATTTGCAGACGCACGGGCAAACGATCTCGCACTATCCAGTCGGCTAAACGGGTCGAGGCAAGAAACCCCTCGACGGCGGCGAACAGCACCTTCGTGCCGTGCCCGATCAAATGCCGTTCCATCAGCAGGGCCTTCGCCCATTCATAATCCGATTCGGAAGCCAGCACGATTTTCAGTTCATCCTGTGCGGTCAAAGTATCGAGGTTTTCCCAGCGATTCTTATCCACCTCCCCCGAATCCGGTGCTTTGATATCGACGATGCGGGAGACGCGGGCATCCACCGCCGAAACATCGAGCGCACCAGAAGTTTCCAAGGAAACCGAATACCCCGCGTTACAAAGTAGGGTGAGTAACGTCAGACACTCCTTTTGAGCCAGCGGTTCACCGCCGGTTACACAGACCACCGGACAGTCGAAATACGCCACCTGCCGTAGGATTTCGTCGATGTTTAGCATCTCCCCTCCGGTAAAGGCAAAAGCAGAATCGCACCAAGTACAGCGCAAGGGACATCCCGTCAGACGGACGAACACCGTAGGCAACCCCACACGGGTAGATTCACCTTGCAGGGAATGAAATATCTCCGAAACGCGGAGATGCGTCATTATTTTTTCAACCGTTGTCGTGCCAATTTTGCGGCCGCACTGCCTGGATAGCGAGTAAGCAAGGCATCAAGTATTTCCCTGGCTTCCTTGGCTTCTTTCGGCTTCTTCGTTTCGCCTAGCGCGTTGGCTTGCGCTAGCATCGCATCCGCCGCCTTGGGGTCATTCGGCCAGGTTGCAGACACCTTGGCGAAATCTTCGGCAGCGGGGCCGAATTCCTTCAGTTGAAAACGGCAGGAAGCCATCCAGTACCAGGCATTCGGGAGCAAACCACTGTCAGGCCATTTTTTGATGAAGGACTGAAAACCAGACAAACTTTCCGCATATTTGGCCCCTTTGAAGAGCGTCAAGGCCGTTTCATAATCCCGTGTTTCCTGTGCGGGATCCGGCTTGGCAGAAGCCGCACTCGTGCGGGCTTCTTCCTGCGTGCGCAAATCGGTTTCGATCTTTCTTTGGCGATTATCCAGATCAAGATACATGTCCTTCATCTGCTTCCTGAGCGCACCCAAGTCGTTGGAAAACACTTCGGTTTGTCCGCGCAACCGTGCCATATCCGCCCGAATCGCTTCGAACTGATTGGCCGATTCAACCTGGTTCCCGGAAATCGCCTCCAGCCGTTCTTCTAGTCGCGTACTGACACGATTGATCTGTTCCGACTGAGCACTCGTGTCAGCGCGCAGTTTGTCGACACGCGCCCTCGCTTCATCATCGTCAAACAAACCAGCGTGGGCCGGTAATGAACCGCCCATCAACAAAGCTACCCACAAACATCGCAAAGAAAACTTCACACTTTGAAAGTTACCATTCATTTTCGCGTCCCCGCCAATAAGTCAGCTGCCATACAAAGTTATTTTGTAACTACTCAGGTCCGGTCGGAACACAGCTCTCCTCCCCCTTCAAGGGGGAGGCGGATGGGGGGAAGAATTCCGCGTAAAACCCCATCCCCACCCCAGCCCTCCCCTTGAAGGGGAGGGAGATTGACACCGACCTGAGTAGTTACGTTCTTTTTCAGCCTCTGGATGAAGCGAGTAACTCACTGAAATCGAGCTTTTAAACGTTCAATGTAACTACTCAGGTCTATCGGAGCACCCATCTCCTCCCCCTTCAAGGGGGAGGTTGGGAGGGGGATGGTGGAAATTGTGATCCAAGTAAATTCAATCTGTTACAAATATCGCGCAACTTTTACCCCATCCCCACCCTAAC
>JAUYFZ010000149.1 GCA_030689585.1 Rhodocyclaceae bacterium
CAAAAGTGCAACGGTTACGATTCGGATAAACATGGTGTCCACCCTTCAAAGCAGATTTTCTGGGCCAGTGCGGGGACGAACCCTCGTTCGGCTTCCAGAAAATCGACGGTGAGCCGTGCCAAGGCACGGTATAAATCGAGAGCTGAATCCTCGATGATCTTCTGGCCTAATGCTTGATGCCAGCGCAACAGATGCTCTTCCAGAAAACGTCGCTGAAATCCGACGCAGATTTCCAATCCTTCTTCGTTTTCTGCTTCCCAGAATCGAGATTCAAGGTCGCAGAGAAACTTCATGAATTCCAATTCCACCCCCATGTGATCGGCTAATTCCATCTGTGTGCCGATAAGCTGCGCCGCTGCCTCGTCGTAAAACTGCTGCACCTCTACCGTGACATGGCCGCCGACCTGTTTTTTCTTGTCCACATAAAAGGATTCATTGGGTACCACACCAAAAGGCAGCACGAACAGACGGGTGTATTCCGCCGCTATTTCACCTTCTGCATGGGTATCGCTGGAATCACCTTCTGCAACGGCACGGCGAAGGCACTCGGTCAAGGTGTTGGCCGCTTCGGCTAACGCACTATCAGGGGGTTGCCGGATGCCACCTTCGCAAATGGCGGCGG
Source organism: Rhodocyclaceae bacterium (assembly GCA_030689585.1). GTDB lineage: Bacteria > Pseudomonadota > Gammaproteobacteria > Burkholderiales > Rhodocyclaceae > Nitricoxidivorans. The sequence goes on from JAUYFZ010000149.1 coordinate 623, forward strand.
TCAATTCCTTCGACGGCGGTGCCAGAATCAAGGCAGACAGCATGGCGTAGGTGTTCGCCCGTCCGGCAGCTACGCCTTGCATTTCTTTCGCATCAAGCATTCAAGGGACTCCTCATAAAGAATTGCCGTGCGATGCTGTCACGGCGGTCGCCAGCGTGTCGGCACGATGGACAAACCTCGGACGACTCATCCAGAAAACTTTCCCGGCAGGTTGAGCAGATGCGCCTGGGAGCGGAAACGAGCGTGATGCGGGGTTGTTCAAAGAGCACCGCCAAATCCACCGTTGCTTGCAAATGCAGGGCATGGTGATAACAGACCACTTCACACACACGGCATCCGGTGCATTGCGCCGCATCGAGTTCGAGCGTGTAGTAACCTTTTTCCTCCCGATGCGAAAGCGCGCCTACGGGACAGAGCGTTTCGCAGACATTGCAGCCAACACACGAGGAATCCACGGTGATTTGTGCCAGCGGTACGGAAGCAGTGAGCACTATTTTCGAGGTTGGTTTTGCATTCGACCACGTCGTTAATAGCGCGAGAAGATCGACCCGCTTGGGATTGGTCGAATGATGCTGAACGATTTCACGGAAGGGCTTTATTTCAATCGGGTCATCTGGCGTACTTTGATGAACGGTTTCCCATCGGTTTGCGACAGAGCGAAATAGAGCGCGACGGGAGTTGATGTGCCGTCCAATCGGGCGAATTTCTTCAGCCTGGCCGTTGGGCATTTCTCGTTGTGTAATCCGTTCCGTTCCAAAACCTGCGCATTCGCAGAGCATCTGCGCAAACCCCACCACTTGTTGAAACTGATGCGCCGTAATGCGAAGCCCGCAAGTAGCGCAACCCGGATTCAACAATTCAACCCCCGTTGCCCCCGCACGCAGGGGTTCCAGAAGCAAGGTTTCGGTAAGACGGGAAAGGCAAGGCAGTACAAGATTGACCTGCCCTTGCGTCCAAGTGCAGGCAATTCGAAAAACTTCTCCGGGTTGTACCTGCTTCTGAATGCGCTGTGTCCAATGGGCATCGTTTTCCAACACACGAAGTGCGCCATTGGAACAGGCAGAGACGCAGGCACCACAGCCAATACAGGTGCCAGCGACTTCAACGCCTCCCTCTTCGATCAGATGAATGGCACCGGGAATGGAACAGACGATCACGCACGCCGCGCAGTCCGACTTCGCGCAGCGGTAACGGGAGCACAGTGTATTGTCCACCTGCACAGCACTAGGGGCTAATGGTGCTCCCGTTTTGATGTCGATCTTCTGTTCCATGTTCCAGTTTTTCCTCTATTACCTGCTGGTGTACTGCACGCTGGGTTGGGTATTGGCTCCCATGACCGTGATGCTCACACTGCGTCCGCGTTTTTCACGGATGAGCGGAGTCAGCTCGTTCAATTCGCCAAAGAACCGCACCTTGGCAGGACAGGTGTTGACGCAAGCGGGCAACTGACCTTTTTCGACGCGATGAACACAGAGGGTGCATTTCTCCATGACTCTCGCTTCGGCATTGAACTGCGGTGCGCCGTAAGGACAGGCCCAAGCGCAGTAACGACAACCGATGCATTTGTCCTTGTTGATGAGGACGATGCCATCTTCTTTCCGCTTGGTGATGGCCCCCACCGGGCAGGCCGCCTGACAGGCCGGTCGACCGCAGTGCATACAGGGCATGGGTACAAAAGTAACGCCCACTTCCGGTTTTTTCCGTGCATCGAAGAAACTGCCCTCCTCGATTTCGATGACGCGGTTGTAATCCACACCGAACGGTGTGTTGTTTTCAGCTTTACACGCGATGGTGCAGGCGTTGCAACCGACACAGTGTTCCAGATCAACCCAGAGCGTGTATTGCTTGGGGCCAATCTTTGCGAAAGACCGGTCGACGGCTTCGCGGGGGAGTACGGGTTTGTATTCAGACATGACGCTATCTCCTTAGAGTTTTTCCACGCGCAGCGGGGTTCCGTTGCTTTGGGTGCCGCCTGCTACTGGATCAATCAGGCAACGGTCGCCCAACACGGGGTCGGCCATATAAAGCGGATTGATACTGAAACCCGCGCCGATACGCTTGTCGTGGTACTGCGGCTTGCCGTCCGCATCCCACTTTCTGCCGCCTGCGCCCCAACGTCCGTAGGAGTTGCTGACCGAAAAAACCCCTGGTCGAATACGACTGGTCACGCGCACCTGCATCTTGTACCAGCCATCACCCAAGGAGACTTCTACAAAGGGGATATGCACGGAAGAAGGAGATTTGACCTTGATCCAGTCGCCCGTAATCACGCCCATTTTCTGCGCATCGCCCGGATTCATCTCCGCATAGTTCTGTGCTTTTATCGAAGCCAGCCACAGGTTATCCATCGTGCGGGTTTGTGTATGCCAGGCATCCTTGTGGGTATGCAACTGGAACGGATACTCCTTCCACAGGGCGGGGTCGAGCGGCTGTTCCTTGCAGTCGATAATGGCGCGATAGGTAGGCAGACCGTCAAAATACTTGCCGGTCATGCTGTTCTTGTTCGCCGCCACGTTGGACGCATAGGCCATCAAGCCGCGCACCTGTCGACCACCAGGGAAGCGCGTGTAATCGCCACTGGCATCATATTGCTTGCCCGGATTCTCGAACTTGCCACCCAATTTGACCAGACGGCTGTCTGGATCAAGTCCTGGCTCGCCCTTGAAGTCGCCGTTCTTGTAATACTCATTCCAGAACTGCCACGAGGTGAAGAGATCAACACCCGCCCCGCCGCCATCTTTACCAAAACCGGGCAGACCGCAGCGGATAGCCAACTGGATGAGAGTGTCGTCCCCCGTTTGCACGTCGGGCAGGATGCCGCGATAGACCTTCGTCTTTGGATCGACCGTGCCCACCATCGGCTGACGCAATGCCGTCACCTGCGTCTTGATCGGCGGATAGGTCTTAAAGCCGCCGATGCGCTCCAGATACCCCGTATCCGGTAGCACGTAGTCGCACAAAATGCTGGTTTCACCCATGTTGGCATCGATACTGAAAGTCAGCGGTATGGCTTTTGTATCAAGCAGTGCCGCGATGACTTCCGCGTTATAGGGCTGGGTGTAAGCTGGATCGTTGAAGTAGTTGAGATAGGCCTTGATCTTGTAGGGATAACCTTTCCGAACCGAAGAAAAGAACTCGCTCGTCACCGTTCGGAAGGCCAGGGGGTAGAAAGGTCGGGTGGATAGCGGTTTCTTGCCTTGATACTTGGCCTTGTGACGGTCGATGGCGACACCTTTCGGGGTGCGCTTCGGGCCGCCGACAGAACCGCCATAAGCCTTGTGCCCGGGAATGTAGCCGCCCTTACGGTCGATGTTGTCCACCATCATATTCAGCGTGATGAGAGCCTGACCGTTCCACCAGCCGTTGGACTGCTGAATCGGCCCCCGGAACATTTCGATGACCGGATGCTTGGCACTGGAAAACGCCTTCGCCATGCTGGCGATGGAACCTGCGGGAATGTCGCACTCTTTTTCGCATTCCTCGACGGTCTTTTCTTGAGCGCGTTCGCGCAGCATACGAAACACAGTCTTGTATTTCACCCCGTTGATTTCAGCCTCGGCATCCAGATCCGCCGGGCCGGTCGCTTCGTGGAACAGAGTGGGTTTTCCGCCCACCAGCACGACGTAATCCGACTGTCCCAATCCTGCTTCTTTGCCCGATAGATAGAGCTTGGGTGCGACTGTTTTGACCAGATAGGTCATGTCGGTCCAATTGCGCCGTCCGGTTTTCTTGGCGGCCTGTTCATTGGGCAGAACCAGATAGTCGGCCTTGTACGCCTTGTTATCGATCATCCAGCGGATCATCCCGAT
>JAUYFZ010000105.1 GCA_030689585.1 Rhodocyclaceae bacterium
ATGTCTCAACAATATTAAACGATGCTGCTATGCTGTTTATACCAACACCAGCGGCAGGCTGTACGGTGCATTCCGTAACGACGCACGTTCCGTTTACGGGGGGAGCAGATAAGCACGATCATCATGGCCATGCGGGAGAAACGCATCATGCCGACATTGAAGCTAATTACGTTTTTCGCTGTAAAAATCCAACGGCACTTCAACATATTAATACGGCGATTTTCAAACACTTTAGCCGGTTATATCGTCTTGAAGTCCAGCGTAGCGGCCCTAACGGGCAAGGAGCAGTGCGATTAACACCCAAGAATCACATGATGACATGGTAAGTCGATTGCCGTCATGAATGCCTTCACGTTAACTGATTTGAATTTTCGTTGGCCGCGTCAATTAACGCCCTGCTTGATCATTCCTAGCTTCATCGTCGCCGCAGGGGAACGTGTTTTTCTGCATGGGCCTAGCGGCAGTGGCAAGAGTACCCTGCTGGCCCTGCTCGGCGGTATCGCGCAACCGCAGACTGGAAAAGTAGAGGTGCTAGGACAGGATTTGAATGACTTATCCGGGCACTCACGCGACCGATTTCGTGCGGATCATATCGGTTTTATCTTTCAGCAATTCAACCTGTTGCCTTGGTTATCCGCGCTTGACAATGTGCTGTTGCCTTGTGTTTTTTCTATGCGGCGCAAAAGATACATCGGCAATGCCCATAAAGAAGCCACGCGCTTATTAGCGCATCTTGATTTGACGGCTGATCTTTGGCGAAAACCCGCAGCCGAATTGTCAGTGGGTCAGCAGCAACGGGTTGCAGCGGCGCGTGCGCTGATGGGCAAACCAGAAATCATCATTGCTGACGAACCCACGTCCGCTTTGGATGCCAAACGTCAGCAAATTTTTATTGATTTATTACTCACAGAATCTGCGGCTGTGGGGGCCACTTTACTGTTTGTGAGCCATGACGAACGTCTTGCTGCGCACTTTGATCGGCGAATTGCACTAGATGAAATCAATCAAGTTTCTTCGGAGTGCAATGAATGAGGGCAGTTTTATTGCTTGCATTGAAAAGTGCGTGGGCGCGTCGATTAACGCTCGGCATTACGCTGGTTTCCATCGCACTGGCGTCGGCTCTTTTGCTGACGGTTGAGCGGGTACGCCACGATGCGCGTGAGAATTTCTCACAAACAATATCGGGGGTCGATCTTGTCGTCGGTCCGCGCACCGGCGGTGTGCAATTGGTGCTCTATGCCGTGTTCCATTCGGGGGCTGCCACACACAATATGCAATGGGATAGTTTTGATGCTTTGTCCCATCATCCGGCCATCGCCTGGGCAGTACCTATTGCGCTGGGTGATTCACATCACGGATTTCCTGTGCTTGGCACCACGCCGAATTATTTTGAACATTTCCAATATGCCGACCAACAAACATTACAGATGTCGGCTGGCAGGGTTTTTGGAGAGGTCTTTGAAACAGTACTGGGCAACACCGTCGCGTCAGAGCTTGGATATCACGTGGGTGATCGCATCACGTTGGCGCATGGTTTGACAGAAACGGGTCCATCCCATGCAGACAAACCATTTACTGTTATGGGTATTCTTGCACCCACGGGCACCCCTGTGGATCGCACCGTTCATGTAAGCATGGAAGCCATCACTGCACTGCATCTTGATTGGACAGGGGGCGCACCGATGCCAGGGTTTTCCATTCCTGCGGAACACGTGAAAAAATTCAATCTCATCCCCAAAGAAGTAACGGCCATGCTGATCGGTTTGAAGAGCCGTAGTGATGTTTTCCGTCTTCAACGTCATATCAACCATTATCGCGGCGAACCGTTGATGGCGGTCATGCCTGGTGTGGCACTGGACGAACTCTGGCAAACGCTTGCCAGTGTTGAAAATTCTCTGCTAATTATTTCTGTCCTCGTGGTGTTGGTCGGGTTGGCGGGTCTTGTGGCCACGTTGCTTGCTGCACTGAATGAACGTCGTCGGGAACTCGCCATTTTGCGTAGTCTTGGGGCCAGTCTTGGCGAAATTTTTCTCATGCTGACGACAGAGGGGCTGATGATTACCGTGCTGGGCGTTACACTGGGATATGTCTTATTTGCGGTTGGAATGGAGATACTTGCACCGATGGTGCAAACGCAATTTGGTATTCATTTGCACTGGCGCATACTGACCGTGAATGAAATTATCTTGTTACTGTCCATTATCGTAACTGGTTTTCTCGTCAGTCTGATTCCTGGTTGGCGTGCTTGGCGCATGTCGCTCGCCGATGGGTTAACCCCTAGAATTTGATGATGAAAAAATGGTTTCTTGCGTTGCTGGTTTCTTTCCCGTTGGCGGCGGCGGAGCCTTGGCCGGAAGTCAAATGGGAAGTCTTAGTGCCCAAGCATTGGAATCCGGCCAAGAAATTTAAGCACTTGGATTTTTCAAAATTACAGGATTCCGACCCGCGTGCAATGGAATTACTCGATGAGATTAAACAAGAATGGGATAACGCCCCCATTGAACACAGCTTGAACGGAAAAAAAATGCGTATTGCTGGTTTTACATTGCCGCTTGAGCGCAAGGGTGACAAGGTAACGGAATTCATTCTCGTTCCCTATTTTGGTGCCTGCATTCATACACCGCCTCCGCCCGCCAATCAAATTATTCATGCAAAATCAAAAATACCCTTGAGTGGAATACAAATAATGATGCCTATTTGGGTTTTCGGCACTTTATCTGTGCAGCGGGGGGATACGACGTGGGGCGTGGCCGGCTACGGATTAAGTGTCGACAAGGTGGTTCCATATAAGGAGAAAAAACAATGAAATTCAGTTTGTTTTTACTGTTTTTTGTTACGACGCTTAGTCGAGCCGCTGACATACCCGCTATTGCGGCGGCGGCTGATCTTCAATTTGCCCTGACTGAAATTACAGAAAAATTCAAGCAAGAAACAGGGCAAGCGATGAAGTTGACCTTTGGTTCTTCAGGCAATTTCACCCAACAAATCGAACACGGTGCTCCTTTTCAGTTATTCCTGTCGGCGGATGAAGCGTACATATTCCGGTTGGCTGATCGTGGAATGACGGTTGATCAAGGTGAGTTGTATGCCATCGGTCGTCTGGTGTTATTCGCACCGCATGGATCATCATTGAAAGTCGATGAGCAACTGCGGGATTTGAAAACTGCATTGACCGAGGGACAAGGAGGACAAGGGGGACGTGTGACACGGTTTGCCATCGCTAATCCCGATCACGCGCCTTATGGCCGAGCGGCTCGTGCTGTTTTGCAACAGGCAGGGGTATGGGATGCCATTCGTTCAAAACTGGTGTTGGGTGAAAATGCGACACAAGCCATGCAGTTTGCGGCGATGGGATCTTCTCAAGGCGGCATTGTTCCGCTGTCACTCTCCAAAGCCCCCCAAATTGCAAAGCTGGGTCAGTTTGTTTTATTACCCGCCCAAGCGCATGAAACGGAACCGTTGCGTCAGAGGATGGTGTTGTTGAAAAATGCAGGGGTAACGGCGCGTAATTTTTACCATTACCTACGTCAACCGACGGCACGAAATATATTGGATCGTTATGGATTCACGAGGCCCTCTCCCCCAACCCCTCTCCCGCAAGCGGGCGAGGGGAGCTTTGTGAGCCGCTGACGCGACTTTCACGTTAATACTTATGGATGCAAACCCCCTCATTCTTTCAGCACATCTGGCCCTGGTCACTTTACTGGTGTTGTTACCGTTGGCACTGGTAACGGCACGTTGGTTGGCGAGTACATCGTATGCGGGTAAATCCTGGATTGAAGGGTTGCTTGCCTTGCCGTTGGTGTTGCCACCGACGGTTCTTGGCTTTTATTTGCTCGTGGCGATGGGGTCTCAGTCCCCTTTGGGACAAGCGTTTGCAGCACTTTTTGGAACGCCGCTCGCCTTTAGTTTTACGGGATTGGTGATTGCCTCGGTTATTTTTAATATTCCCTTTGCGGTACAACCCGTGCAACGCGCCTTTGAAGCGATTCCGCAAGAAGTCAGAGAAGCAGCGCAGTGTTGCGGCATGACGTACTGGCAGGCATTTCTTCGTATCGAATTACCGTTGGCATGGCCGGGAATCCTCTCGGCGGCGGTGATGACATTTGCGCATACGTTGGGTGAATTCGGGGTGGTACTCATGGTCGGCGGTAATATCCCAGGTGAAACGCAAACTATCGCGATTGCTATTTATGATCGCGCTCAATCTTTCGATCATGCCTCCGCTGGGGCAATGTCGTTTCTATTGCTGGTAATTTCGTTAGTCACCATTGCGGTAAGTTATGGGTTCGTTGAACGGTTGATGAAAAAGCGACGTGCAACATGACGCTTTCCATCAAATTAAAACATGCAGCACCGTTTTTGGATATTTGCGTCGAGATTCCCATAGGCAAAATAACCGCTTTGGTTGGGCCATCGGGCAGTGGTAAAACGTCCGTTTTGCGTGCGATGGCCGGATTACTGCGTACACAAGAGAGTCGAATTGTCTTGGATAACCTAGTTTGGAACGATGCCGCGATTCACCTACCGACTCGTCATCGTTCCATCGGATTTGTGCCACAACATTATGGTTTGTTTCCGCATTTGACCGCGCAAGGTAATGTCGAAGCGGCATTATTGCACTTGCCCGCGACGACACGGGTTCAGCGTGCGCGTGAATGCTTAAAGTTGTCGCACGTGGAAGGGTTGGAAACTCGTCTGCCCAGTGATCTGTCGGGCGGGCAAAAACAGCGTGTCGCGTTGGCACGGGCTATTGCACGTTCACCCCAATTACTCTTGTTAGACGAACCCTTTTCCGCCATTGATTATGCGACTCGCAAGCATCTTTATGCCGAGTTACACCGATTACACGCAGAACTCGGTTGCACGATTGTGTTGGTCACACATGATGCGGATGAGGCGACACGGCTGGCCTCTCACCTTATCCAGATTCAACAGGGAAGGATAATTTTTTGATGGATATTGACAGATACCGCATGCATAATTTTTATCGTTGGCATCCTTTACTGCATTCCATTACCCATAAGTCGAAGGCAGAAGCTCCTCCCCCTTCAAGGGGGAGGCTGGGAGGGGGATGGGGAAAGTGTGATTCAAGTAAATTCAATCAGTTACAAATGTCGTGCAACTCTTACCCCATCCCCACCCTAACC
>JAUYFZ010000152.1 GCA_030689585.1 Rhodocyclaceae bacterium
TGAAGGGGAGGGGATTGGGGCTGTGGCGCATTGCATTGATCTATATAGTTATTTCGACTTATGGGTAATGGAATGCCTTCAAGGGGAGGGAGACTGTCATGTCAGCGATATGGCATGTCACCCACTACAAACCACATAGAGCCAATCAGACTTTGATAATCCGAGCTTTTTCAATGTCGACGCCTGAATTGATCCATTCTGTTACCCAAACAGGGCGACGGCCACGACCACCGGACCAGACTAAGTCTGCATTGTCGGGATGTTGGTAAAGGAAGACCTTGGCTTTTTTAGGGGATCGTGCTGCCCTTTTTTTGGGCGCAGTTTTGTCACGTGGTTTGCGCGTGGTCGTCGTTGATGCGGCCACGACTTCAGCGAGGGTTACGTTGTATTTTATGACGATGGCTTTTATTTCGACGATGGCTTGGCCGAGATTTTTTTTACTGCGACCGGTGACTTCTTTTTCGATGAGGGTAGCCAGTTTCTTTAATTCGACTGGGGACATTGCGGAAAGTTCCATTGCCTTCTCCTGAAGTTAATTGAATGAATTGAATTGAATTGCGCGGCGGATTATACGATTGATTAAAGTCGCCAGACAGGATTTTTTGAAAAGTCTGTGCGATGAAACAGACCTTTGACATCCACAATACAACCATTGGAATTTAATTGGGCGGTGATGGCAGCCGATCCGGTTTGCCGGTAATGGTGGTGAGCAACAGCAATCACGATGGCATCTGCCATGGGGAGTTGCTCCCAGGGTTGAAGATCAATACCGTATTCATGTTGTGCGTCGGCAGGATTGGCCAGGGGATCATGCACGGCGATGTCGATGCCGTAGCTTTCCAGTTCTTGAATGATGTCGGGCACTTTGGAATTGCGTAGATCCGGGCAGTTTTCCTTGAAGGTGAGTCCCAGCACGATCACTTTGGCTCCCTTCAAGGGGCGGCCCGCTTGCGCCATCAGTTTGACGGTTTTTTCGGCGATGAATTTGCCCATGCCGTCGTTGATGCGTCGACCCGCTAGGATCACCTGGGGGTGGTAACCGACTTGATCGGCCTTGTGGGTGAGGTAATAGGGATCTACGCCGATGCAGTGGCCGCCAACCAGGCCGGGGCTGAATTTTAGGAAGTTCCATTTGGTGCCGGCGGCGGCCAGTACTTCGCCGGTGTCGATGCCAATCTTGTCGAACAGGATCGCTAACTCGTTCATCAGGGCGATATTGAGATCGCGCTGGGTGTTTTCGATGACCTTGGCCGCTTCCGCCACGCGAATCGAGGAGGCACGATAGACCCCGGCTGTGATGATGGTTTCGTAAAGTTGGGCAACGGTGTCGAGCGTTTCTGCCTCATCGCCGGAGACGATTTTGAGGATTTTTGTGAGGGTATGTTCTTTATCGCCCGGGTTGATGCGTTCCGGGGAATAGCCGACGTGAAAATCCTGTTTCCATTTCAAGCCGGATTGTTTTTCCAACACGGGGATGCAGACTTCTTCGGTCGCTCCCGGATAAACGGTGGATTCGTAGATCAGCGTGACTCCGCGTTTCATGTTCCGTCCCGCAGCGGTGCTGGCTCCGATGAGGGGGGTGAAATCCGGTTGATGCGCGGCATCCACGGGGGTGGGCACGGCGATGATGATGAAATCAGCGCGTTTCAAATGAGACGGATCGGTGGTGCAGGTGAGTTGCGAGGCAGCGCGTAGATCATCGGTGGCCACTTCACCGGTCGGATCAATGAACTGCCGGTAGGCGGCGATTTTAGCTTCGGACAGGTCGACGCCGATGGTGTTGAACTTTTTGCCAAATTCTACGGCTAGAGGCAGGCCAACGTAACCTAATCCGATGACGGCGATGGTGGGGGATGCATTCATTTGACTCTCGCATGAGGAATGTTCGGGTTTGCGGGATTGACAGAGATTTTTTGTTGGCTGGGGGAGAGCACGAGGTCCATATCTTTCATCGGTACTGCGCCTAGCAAAACTTCATCGCCCATCACTAGCGCACCGACATAACAGATGCGATTTTCGAAAGCGATTTTGATGGGGCCTACGTAAGGTACTTTCATGGATCGACCATCGGCGACAGTGACTTCGCGTAAGGTCTCGGTTTCCAGTTCAAGTTGAATAGCTAGGTGTTCTGGCAGACAAAGCATAAGCGCACCCGTATCTACCAAGGCTTTGACAGGGAGGGGATGTAGTGCAGGATTACGCGGATTGCTCAGTGTGATGTTGGCGAAGATGTGTCCCATAAGTGTTCTCCTGAATCTGAATTAATGGGCATGGTCGCCACGCACACCCTTGTCACATGAAATCCGTTCAATGCCATTAAACGCCCGCCCCCCTTCGCCCCCCTCTCGGGGGGTTCTCATCGGCTCGCTACGCTCGATTGTTACGGGGCACTTCGAATGAGTGTGTTTCACGTTAACGGGCATGGCGAATCGCCACCCCGCATCATGAAACATGCCCCATTGACCCCCATCCCCTCCCCAACCCTCCCCTTGAAGGGGAGGGAGAGATGCCCCTCCCCCTTCAAGGGGAGGGGGAGATGCTCCTCCCCCTTCAAGGGGGAGGCTGGGAGGGGGATGGGGAATGTGTTTCACGTTAAACGAATGTGCAATTCCTTGAGTTGTTTTTCATCGACATCAGACGGGGCATTGGTGAGCAAGCATTGGGCGCGTTGGGTTTTGGGGAAGGCGATGACATCGCGGATGGATTCGGCACCGGTCATCATCGTGACGATGCGATCTAGACCGAAGGCCAAGCCGCCGTGAGGAGGCGCACCGTATTTCAGGGCATCTAACAGGAAACCGAATTTTTCGCGTTGTTCTTCTTCGTTAATTCCCAGGGCCTCAAACACTCTGGCTTGCACGTCTGCTTTATGAATACGCACGGAACCGCCGCCGATTTCCCAGCCGTTCAAGGCCAGATCGTAGGCTTTGGCGAGGCAGTCACCCGGGGCGGTTTTCATCAGTTCGTCGTGACCATCTTGAGGGCTGGTGAAGGGGTGGTGGCAGGCATTCCATCGGTGCGCTTCTTCATCGTATTCAAACATGGGGAAATCGATGACCCACACGGGTTCCCAAGGTTTTCCGTTGAGATAGCCGCGTTCGTGGCCGATTTTTGTGCGGAGCGCACCCATCGCATCGTTGACGATTTTTGTTTTGTCGGCTCCAAAAAAGATGAGGTCGCCCGATTGTGCGCCCGTGCGTTCGAGGATGGTTTTAAGCGCAGTTTCGTGGATGTTTTTGACGATGGGGGATTGCAGACCGTCTTCGTTGACCTTGATATAGGCCAATCCCTTCGCGCCGTAGATTTTGACGAATTCGGTGTAACCGTCAATGTCCCCGCGAGTGAGTTGATTCCCCCCGGGAATGCGCAAGGCTGCGACGCGCCCTCCTGTTGAGGCGGGGCCGGAAAATACTTTGAAGGCGACATCCTGCATCGCGTCGGTGACATCGATTAATTCGAGGGTCACGCGCAAATCGGGTTTATCGGAACCAAAGCGGTGCATGGCTTCGGTATGGCTTAATTGCGGGAAGGGGTTGGGTAATTCAACGGCCAGCACTTCCTGAAATACGGTGCGGATCATGTCTTCCATGATCGCCATGATTTCTGTTTCGGTGAGAAAGGAGGTTTCAATATCAACCTGAGTGAATTCCGGTTGACGGTCGGCACGCAGGTCTTCATCGCGAAAACATTTGACGATTTGATAGTAACGGTCGAACCCGGCCACCATCAGTAATTGCTTGAAAAGCTGCGGAGACTGAGGTAGCGCGAAGAATTGACCGGCATGAACGCGGGAAGGCACCAAGTAATCCCGTGCGCCTTCTGGAGTGCTTTTGGTGAGCATGGGAGTTTCGATGTCGATGAAGTCACGAGCATCCAGAAACCGACGGAAGGCCATGGCGGTTTGGTAACGCAGTTTCATGTTCTTCTGCATCTGTGGACGGCGTAGATCGATGACACGATGCGTTAATCGCACGGTTTCCGATAAATTTTCATCGTCAATCGAAAAAGGAGGCGTCACTGCCGTGTTCAAAATTTCAATGGCCTGACACAGGATTTCTATTTCCCCAGAGGGAAGATTCGGATTTTCCGAACCGGCGGGGCGGCGACGTACCTGACCGGTGATTTTCAAGACAAATTCATTGCGCACGGATTCGGCTAAGGCGAAAACTTCGGGATGTTCTGGGTTACAGACGATTTGCGCTAAACCATCTTTGTCGCGCAGGTCGATAAAAATAACGCCACCGTGGTCGCGCCGACGGTGACACCAGCCGTAAAGAAGAACCGTTTGTTCAGTGAGAGAAGGGTTTAATTGTTGGCTGGTATGGGTGCGCATAATTTTGAGATAGGGGTGACAACCCCCATGGAAACAATGTATTTGAGAGCATCATCAACACTCATATCGAGTTCGACGGTGTCAGTTTTTTTGACGAAGAAGAAAAAACCGTTGAGCGGGCTAGGGGCCGTGGGGATGAACACGCTGATGATATCCACCGTGCCTCCCTCGCAATGTTGTGAAACATCGACGGTGGGAACGCCACTCTGAAAGGCAATGGCCCAAGCCTCTGGATGGGGGTAGCGCACTAGAAGGACTTTGCGGAAAGCCTCGTCGTTGCCCGAGAGCAGCGTATCGGAAATTTGCTTAACGCTGTAGTAGATCGACTTGACGACGGGGATGCGCGAAAGCATTCCTTCCCAGAATCGCACCAGTCTTTGACCGAGGATGTTGGCGGTAATCAACCCGGTTAGAAGGATGACAATTAAAGTGAGTACCACGCCCGAACCGGGAATGTCGAATCCCACGAGGTTTTTAGGGTGAATACTGGGAGGCAGCCATTGCAATGATTGATCCATGGTTCCCACGATCATCATCAATACCCAGACGGTGATGGCCAGTGGAATCCAAACGAGCAGCCCCGTGATGAAATATCGCTTCAAGGGAGGTCGGCTCATGAGGTTGTTGTTGCTGTGGTTGTGGCTGCTGTGGTTGTGGCTGCTGCTGCCGCAGGGCAGGTGGCACAGGATTCACTGGCCGCTCCCTGACAGGGCGCGGGCGGGGCTTTATCTCCTTTTCCTTTAAAATCCGTGGCATACCAGCCACTTCCCTTGAGGTGGAAGCCGGGGGCGGTTAATTGTTTGGCAAAAGATTCTTGATGACACTGAGGACAAGTGGATAGCGGCACATCGGCAATTTTTTGCAGGACATCTTTTTCAAGCCCGCAATTTTCGCAACGGTAAACGTAAATAGGCACTGCAATTCCTTTCAAAAAAGAGGTCGGATTTTAAAGTAAATTCAGCCAAACTTGCGTAAGCGCGTTGCCCCAAAGCATGGCAACCATACCGGCTAAGGCCAGATAGGGGCCAAAGGGAATCGGCCTATGGCGTTCGTGATGTTTGAATACGATCAGTGAAACTCCAACGATCGTGCCCACCAAGGAGGCCAACAGGATAACGAGTGGCAGGGTTTGCCATCCCAGCCAGGCCCCCAATGCGGCGGTGAGTTTGAAATCTCCTTGCCCCATTCCATCTTTTCCGGTGGCAAGTTTGAAAATCCAAAAAATAGACCATAGGGAAAGATACCCCGCCACGGCCCCCAAGACGGCACTTTGAAGGTCGACATGAGGGGTGGCGATATTGAACAGCAGGCCGCCCCAGAGCAGGGGCAGCGTAATGTCATCGGGAAGCCATTGCCGGTCGATATCGATGCCGGTCAAACAAATCAATGCGCAACCGAACAGCAATACACCCAGCGCGGTGGTGGTCGGCCCCAGTTGCCAGACCACCAGCAGGAACAATAACCCGGTGAAAGTTTCAACGAGCGGGTAGCGCAGACTGATTTTGCCGCCACAACCCCGACAGGTTCCGTGCAGCCACAGATAGCTGACAATGGGGATATTTTCAAGAACGCGGATGGGGTGAGCGCAGGTAGGGCAGCGGGAACGGGGGAGGGATAGCGACAGAGGTTCAGCCGAGGGGGGCTGTGTGCCGTGAAGTTCGGCGCATTGAATCTGCCAGTAACGTTCCATCATGAGGGGGAGGCGATGGATGACAACATTCAGAAAACTGCCGATGATGAGGCCGAGCAGAAGAGCGAAGAGCAGGACCACTTAGAGTCGCTCCAGAATGATTTCTCGCACAAACCAGGTGCCGACGTAGGCCAAAAGGAGGGTAGCGAAGCCCGTCAGTGTCCAGTGCAGGGCGCGGCGACCCCGCCATCCCCAGAAATAACGCCCCGCCAGAAGATGCGCGAAGATGATCCAGGACAACAGGGCGAAGATTGTTTTATGGTTGAACGTGAGAGCGCGATGGAACAGTTCTTCTGAAAAGGCAACCCCTGAAATGACCGTCAGGGTCAAGAGGGCAAAGGCGACATAGATCAAGCGAAAGAGCATGGTCTCCATCGTCATCAATGGGGGCAGTTTTGCGCATAAGGGAACGAGGGGCGTAAGGATGCCGCGATGCAATCGTTTTTCAACGACGGCCATCAATATGGCTTGAAGAGCCGCCAAGGTGAACAAGCCATAGGCTAGGGCGGCAATCCATCCATGAGATTCGGAGATGAGATGAAGTAAACTCGGAGGCATGACGCGAGTCTACCTTATTCTTCCTTGGCATCCATCATGCTCGACCATCTGACCCAACGACTTTCCCGTGTTGTTAAAACCCTGCGCGGCACGGCGCGTTTGACTGAAGACAACATCCAGGACATGTTGCGCGAAGTGCGCATGGCTTTGCTGGAGGCCGATGCCGCGTTGCCGGTCATTAAGGATTTCATCGCTCGCGTCAAAGAAAAGGCACTGGGTCAGGATGTTATCGGTTCGCTCACCCCTGGGCAGGCATTGATCGGGGTGGTGCATCGGGAACTGACCGCGTTGATGGGCGGCGGGGGCGATCGTGGATCGGAAGGGCTTAATCTGGCGACGACACCGCCTGCCGTGATCCTGATGGCGGGTTTGCAGGGGGCTGGCAAGACCACCACCACGGCCAAGCTGGGCAAGTGGTTGAAGGAGCGGCAGAAGAAAAAGGTGATGGCGGTGAGTTGCGACGTGTATCGTCCGGCGGCTATTGAGCAGTTAAAGGCGGTGTGCGCACAAGCCAACATCGAATTCTTTCCTTCTACGCCCGACCAGAAGCCGGCCGATATTGCGGCGGCCGCGTTGGATTATGCGAAGAAACATTACATCGACGTGTTGTTTGTCGATACGGCGGGGCGGTTGGCGATTGATACCGCCATGATGGCGGAAATACGCGAACTTCACGCGTTGATGAAACCCATTGAAACGTTGTTCGTCGTGGATGCCATGATGGGGCAAGATGCCGTGAATACGGCGCGAACGTTCAATGAAGTCCTGCCCTTGACGGGTATTGTTCTGACAAAACTGGATGGCGATTCCCGTGGGGGGGCGGCGTTATCGGTGCGCCATATCACGGGGAAACCGATCAAGTTTGTTGGAGTGGGCGAAAAGCTCACGGGCATTGAAGCGTTTGATCCCGAACGCATGGCCAGTCGCATTTTGGGCATGGGCGATATTCTGGGGTTGGTGGAAGAAGCCCAGCGAGGATTCGATCAGGAAAAGGCGCAGGATTTCGCCCGTAAAATGAAGTCGGGCAAGGGGTTTGACTTGAACGATTTCAGGGAACAGATCGGCCAAATGAGAAAGATGGGCGGGCTGTCCGGGTTGTTGGACAAGCTGCCGACACAACTGGCGGCGGCGGCGCAAAAAGCAGGGGGGCAGGCGGATGACAAGGCACTTCGGCGTACGGAAGGTATCATTTGTTCCATGACACTCATCGAGCGCAGGAAGCCGGAAATCATCAAGGCTTCCCGTAAGCGTCGCATCGCCACGGGGGCGGGGGTGCCGGTGCAGGAAGTTAACAAGTTATTGAATCAATTCGAGCAGATGCAAAAAATGATGAAACAATTCAAGGGAGGCGGTATGGCGAAAATGATGCGCGGCA
>JAUYFZ010000163.1 GCA_030689585.1 Rhodocyclaceae bacterium
TTTGGCAGCTGTTTGGAGGCAATTTTGTGATTGCTTCTGTTTTTCAACTCATTGATATATATAGCCATAAAAAGCTGTTTCTTGAGAGCCTGTCGAAGGGAGTGCTTCGACAGGCTCAGCACGAACGGTGGAGGAAATTCACCGCGACTGGTGGCAAGCGCGCATCAATCGTCAGCAGGAGATCGACAAATCCATCGCCGCCAAGGCGGAGTTTGAATTCCTCTGCGACAAACCCTTTGAGAACAAGAAGTGCGTTCGCGTCGCCGGCCCCTTTACCGTCGAGAGCCTCAGCCCGCACCGGATGCTCGGCGTGGATGAAAACGACGAGCTGATCGATACCCTCAATCAAAACTGCGCCGACTACCACGCCAAACAAACCTTTCCGCAGATGATTCTGGAAAACCTCAAGACCGCCGGCGTGCAACAGGCGCACAAGGATGACCGCATCACCTTTACCTCACTCGTTCCGTGGCCGGGAAATTACATCTGCGCCGAGGGTCGGTATATCGAGGGCAATGCTGCAAAAGTCAGCTCTGGCGAGACGGCGACTCCCGTGGAGAAACGCGCCGGAATTTTCATCGGCCCCGAATTTGGCACCGTGCAGCGCGCTGATCTGGTTGAAGCTGCCCGTGAGTGTGGCGATTCTGGCTTCGACGTGCTGATCGCCTGCGCCTTCAACTACGATGCCCATTCAACCGATCTGCCGAACCTCGGACGTATCCGTATCCTTCGTGCTCGCATGAACGCCGACCTGCACATGGCCGCCGACCTCAAGAACACCGGCAAGGGCAACCTCTTCGTCATCTTCGGCGAGCCGGACATCGACTTGATTCCGCAAGCCGACGGCAGGGTGCGCGTGAAGGTGAATGGCGTCGACATCTTCAAACCGCAAACCGGCGAAGTCATCAGCGACGGTGCCGACGGCATCGCCTGCTGGTTCATCGACACCGACTACAACCAAGAAAGTTTCTTTGTTCGTCACGCCTATTTCCTCGGTGCCAACGACCCCTATAGCGCACTGAAAACCACGTTGAAAGCAGAGATCGACCCGGAAGCATGGGCAACATTGAACAGCGACACCTCGCGCCCCTTCGATAAGCCGAAGTCGGGACGAATCGCGGTAAAGGTCATCAATCATCTGGGGGATGAGGTGATGAAGGTGTTTAGGGTGGTTTAAATAAACTTACAATGTTCAACTGAGTTAAGTCTAATTTGTGATGCGTCAGACGAGGTATTAACAAAAAATGCGAGGAAAGTAATATGGCGAAGATCGAAGGCTTTCGAATTAAAAATTTCAGAGCGTTAAAGGACATCACCCTTGGTCAATTATGGAACCAGCAGAACGCTGAGCCTCTCATGCCCATGACGGTGGTTATCGGGAAAAATGGTGTGGGTAAAAGCACCCTGTTCGACGCATTTGGCTTCTTGGCAGACTCATTAAAGTCTGGCGTTGAAGAGGCCTGTGATTTACGTGGTCGCAGCGGTTTTAAAAGGATACGCACTCAAGGACAAGACGGCCCGATTGAGTTTGAGGTCTATTACAAGGAAGACGGAAATGCACGCCCGATTACCTATGAGATTTCAATTGATGTGGACAATACTGGCCGCCCTTTTGTTTTAAAAGAACGTTTCAGGCAAAGGCGCAAAGGCCAATCACGCGGCAGGCCATTTTCCTTTCTTATTTTAAATAGTGGGAAAGGTGTTGTTTGGAAAGGCGATCAAGAAGGTCTTGATGAAGAACGCGGAAATTTTGATCTTTTCGGATTGATGGAGTCAATCAAAACGGGCGAAGCAAAAGAGGAATCAAGAGAAACCGAGATTGTTGAACTGGAAGATAAGCGCAAACTCGGAATTGCAACGCTTGGGGCACTAAAACAGCACCCAAGGATTTCCGCTTTCCGCAAATTTATTGAGGGATGGTATTTAAGTTATTTTGCCTCAGACGCAGCTCGGGGTTTGTCCCTCGCTGGCCCGCAAAAGCACCTCAACATTCACGGTGATAATCTCGGCAATGTCGTGCAATTCATGGAGCGCGAACATCCAAAACGTTTTCAATCTATCCTGGATCGGATTGCAGAAAAAATTCCTGGCATAGACAGGATTGACACAGAAAAAACGAATGATGGGCGGTTGCTTCTCCGGTTCAACGACAAAGGTTTTGATGACCCCTTTTATGCCCAACAAATGTCTGACGGTACACTGAAAGTTTTCGCCTATCTGCTACTGCTGGAAGACCCGAGTCCGCCGCCATTCTTATGTATTGAGGAGCCTGAAAATGGCCTGTACCACAAGTTGTTGGAATCACTGGCCGTTGAATTTCGTGAACACGCTACTGGCCGAAAAGGCGGATCGCAGGTCTTCATTACGACACATCAGCCTTATTTTGTTGATGCTTTGGAACCTGACGAAGTCTGGATTTTAGAAAAAGGCGCGGATGGCTACTCAATTATCCGGAGGGCGAGCGACGACAAAATTGTAAAGAACATGGTAGCAGAGGGGCTGCCTTTAGGTGGCCTATGGTACAGCGACTATCTGGATGCAAGGTTACCCAATGCATTTTGAGATACTTATTGAAGACCAGTCCGGGGCAAAAGCACTCAACATTCTTGTACCCAAAATTATTGGTAATGAACACACTTTCAGTGTTCATTCATATAAGGGGATTGGACGTATTCCAAAAAACCTTAACGGAAAATCTGACCCAAGCAAAAGAATTCTGCTAGATCAGTTACCTCGATTACTTAGGGGCTATGGAAATACGTTTGCCGATTACCCTGACAACTATCCGGCTGCTGTAATTTTGGTTTGTGACCTCGACAACAAGTGTCTGAAGTCATTCCACCAAGAGCTTTTTGAAATTCTGAATGCGTGTGATCCAAAGCCAGAAACACGCTTTTGCATCGCCATTGAGGAAGGCGAGGCATGGTTTTTGGGAGATATTCAGGCGATCAAATCGGCATATCAAAAAGCTAAGGTATCTGTTCTCAATGCTTATGAAAATGATGCAATCTGTGGCACTTGGGAATGCCTGGCGGATGCTGTTTTTCCAGGCGGCGCACAATCTCTGTCAGTCAAAGGTTGGCGTGCAATCGGGGCAGAAAAATCAGATTGGTCTGAGAGAATCGCCCCACATATGAATATCGAAAACAATTCATCACCAAGCTTTTGTTACTTTAAGGAGACGCTTAAAGGATTGGCAGGAATCGAGACTGTTTGATGGACTTCCGCATCGCCGACACTTACACCGACAGCCTGACGCGCCTGACTGGCGAGGAGCAGAAGGCCGTCAAGACGACGGCGTTTGACTTGCAGATCAACCCAACCAATCCCGGCATGAGCTTCCACAAGCTCGACCAAGTGCGGGACAAGAACTTCTGGTCGGTGCGGGTGAGCAGCGACATCCGGTTGATCGTGCACAAGAGCGAGGCGAGTCTGCTGCTCTGCTATGTCGATCATCACGACAAGGCATACGATTGGGCAGAACGGCGCAAGTTGGAAACCCATCCGAAAACCGGTGCGGCGCAGTGGGTTGAGATACGCGAGACGGTGCAGGAAATCGTGGTTCCGGTTTATGTGCAGGCAGAGGTTGTGCTAACCCCTCTGTCGGTTCATGTTTTGAAGCCACTGTTTACCGACCGAACCGATGATGAACTGCTCGGCTACGGTGTTCCTGCCGAGTGGCTGGCCGACGTGAAGCAGGCAACCGAGGATACGTTGTTAGCTTTGTGCGATCACCTGCCCGCCGAAGCCGCTGAAGCGTTGCTGGAACTGGCGACAGGCGGCAAACCCAGAATTCCGACACCGCCGGTTACGCCGCCAGGCACGCCTGTAAGCCCCTTCGATCATCCCGACGCGCAGCGACGTTTTCGCACGATGTCGAATGTCGAGGCGTTGCAGCAAGCACTCGATTTTCCCTGGGAAAAATGGACGATCTTTTTGCACCCCGAACAACGGCAATGGGTGGAACGCGACTACACCGGACCGGCGCGTGTTTCTGGTTCAGCCGGCACGGGCAAGACTATTGTCGGACTGCACCGTGCGGCCTATCTGGCGCGAATACATGAAGATGCCCGCGTGCTGCTGACCACCTTCTCAGACACGCTGGCGAGTGCGCTGCACACCAAGTTGACACGGCGGCTGGGTAGCGAG
>JAUYFZ010000168.1 GCA_030689585.1 Rhodocyclaceae bacterium
GAGGGAGACAGCCGGTGCGCCCTGCTCCTCCCCCTTCAAGGGGAGGGAGACAGCCGGTGCGCCCTGCTCCTCCCCCTTCAAGGGGGAGGGAGACAGCCGGTGCGCCCTGCTCCTCCCCCTTCAAGGGGGAGGCGGGGAGGGGGATGGGGCTGTGTTCCACATTAACACTGCGCCCAGGGCAACCCTTCAAAACGCCAGCCACTGAGGGAACCGCGATGGTGATGATCGTCTAATTCGCCCTCGAAACCGAAGCGGACGTTATAGACGCAGGTAAATCCCACCGTCTCCAGTGTGTTGCCCGCATCCACCGAGCGATTACCGCTACGGCAGATCAACACGATCGGACGATCGTGCACGTGTCCCGCGAGTTTCCTGACTTCTCCGGCAAAATGAGGATTGACATCCCAATCCGGGCCATCATTCCAGGCCACATGAAGTGCGCCCACCGGATGACCGACGAAAAGGAATTCCATTTCGCTACGGCAGTCAATAAACAGAGCCTTTGGGTTTTCTTGCAGGAATTGTGCGGTTTCTTTAGGGGTCAAATGTTCCATGGCGTGCTCCTCGGGTCAGGTGGGCCATTATAATCCGCGTTAGTTCAATACGTTCTCTCCCCCTCCCATGCAACCAGACCATAGCCTTACCCTGCGCGAACTTCTTGCGCAACGCCTTCTTATCCTTGACGGAGCCATGGGAACCATGGTTCAACGGCACGGGTTGACCGAAGCGGATTTTCGGGGGGAACGATTCAAGCATCATCCGCGTGATCTCAAGGGCAATAACGATCTACTTTGCCTGACGAAGCCCGAGGTCATTCGCGGGATTCACGAGGCTTATCTTGCGGCTGGTGCCGACATTCTCGAAACCAATACCTTCAATTCAACCGCCGTTTCACAGGCAGATTACGGATTGGAAGACCTCGTCTACGAACTGAACGTTGCGGGAGCACGACTGGCGCGTGAAGCCAGCGATGCCTGGAGGGAGAAAACTCCGGCCAAACCACGTTTCGTCGCAGGGGTGCTGGGGCCTACCTCCCGCACCTGTTCCATGTCGCCCGATGTCAATGATCCGGGGTTTCGCAATACCCATTTCGATCTGTTGGTCGATGATTACACCGTTGCCATTCGTGGACTTATCGACGGTGGGGCGGACATTCTGATGGTCGAAACGATCTTTGATACCTTGAATGCCAAAGCCGCCCTGTTTGCCATCGAACAGTTCTTTGACCAACAGCATCGCCGCTGGCCGGTGATGATTTCCGGCACCATTACCGATGCCTCTGGCCGCACCCTGTCGGGTCAGACGGCGGAAGCATTCTGGAATTCACTGCGCCATGTGCGGCCTCTCAGTTTCGGGTTGAACTGTGCGTTGGGGGCGAAGGAACTGCGTCAGCATGTCGAAGAACTTTCCCGTCTGTGCGATTGTTTCATCTCGGCACATCCCAATGCCGGCCTGCCCAATGCTTTTGGAGGGTACGACGAAACACCGCAAATGCTGGCCGATGAGATTCTCGACTGGGCCACCACCGGCATCATTAATATTGCAGGCGGATGTTGTGGCACCTCGCCCGATCACATTCGCGCCATTGCCGAGGCCTTGGCCGACCTGAAACCCCGCATCCCGCCCGTGATTGAACCTAAATTACGTCTGGCCGGACTGGATCCTTGCAACATCGGCCCGGAATCGCTCTTCGTCAATGTAGGCGAGCGCACCAACGTCACCGGTTCGCGGGCTTTCGCCAAGATGATTATCGAATCCCGTTTTGATGATGCCCTGCGCGTGGCCCGACACCAGGTTGAAAACGGGGCGCAGATTGTCGACGTGAACATGGACGAAGCCATGCTCGATAGCCGGGCGGCTATGGTGAAATTTCTGAACCTCATCGCGTCCGAACCGGACATCGCCCGCGTGCCGCTGATGCTGGATTCTTCAAAGTGGGACGTCATCGAAGCCGGGTTGAAGTGCATTCAAGGCAAAGGCATTGTCAATTCCATTTCGATGAAGGAAGGTGAGGCGAAATTTTTAGCCCACGCAAGGCTGGCGCGTCGCTATGGGGCGGCGATCATCGTCATGGCTTTCGATGAAATCGGACAAGCCGACACCTATCAGCGCAAGACGACGATCTGCCAACGGGCTTACGAACTTCTCATCGCCGATGGATTTCCGGCCGAAGACATCATCTTCGACCCCAATGTTTTCGCCATTGCCACCGGCATTTCTGAACACGACAACTACGCCGTTGATTTCATCGAAGCCACTCACTGGATCAAAACACACCTACCCTATGCGAATATTTCCGGCGGCGTGTCCAATGTGAGCTTCAGCTTTCGGGGCAATGACCCCGTGCGCGAAGCCATTCACACCGTTTTCCTCACCCACGCCATTCAAGCGGGTTTGACGATGGGCATCGTTAATGCGGGGCAGTTGGGTATTTATGACGATCTCGATCCTGCCTTGCGACAACACGTGGAAGACGTTGTCCTGAATCGCAAAGCGGGGGCAGGGGATGCCTTGGTCGACTTTGCACTGACCGTCAAAGGAGCCGCCAAAGAACAGGTGCAAGACCTCGCCTGGCGTGCATGGCCGGTTGAAAAGCGGCTCGAACACGCCATGATCAAAGGCCTGACCGATCACGTGGTCGCGGATACCGAAGAATGCCGTGCCGCTCTTGAAGCGGCGGGTCGTCCGCCCTTAGCCGTCATCGAAGGGCCTTTGATGAATGGCATGAATGCCGTGGGAGACCTTTTCGGCGCGGGCAAAATGTTCCTGCCGCAAGTCGTCAAATCCGCCCGCGTGATGAAGCAAGCCGTCGCCCATCTGCTGCCCTTCATCGAAGCTGAAAAATTACGCACGGGCCTGGGAGCCAAGGGAAAAATCGTCATCGCCACCGTTAAGGGCGACGTGCACGACATCGGCAAGAATATCGTCGGCGTGGTGCTTTCTTGCAACGGTTACGACATCGTCGACCTGGGCGTGATGGTTCCTGCCGAAAAGATTCTTCATGCCGCCCGGGAGCACGGCGCACAAGCGATTGGCTTATCCGGCCTCATCACCCCTTCGTTAGAAGAAATGAGCCATATCGCCAGTGAAATGCAGCGTCAAGGGCTGGAAATGCCGCTTTTGATCGGTGGGGCGACGACCAGCCGTGCCCATACCGCCATCAAAATCGCCCCGAACTATCAGGGCACGGTGGTGTATGTGCCAGATGCATCCCGTGCCGTCGGGGTCGTCACCAAGCTCTTATCTATTGACCAATCACGCGACTATAAAACCGAGATTGCCGCCGCCCACGAAGTGCTTCGACAAGAACACAAAACAAGAAAAGCGGCGGCGCGGCCACTGACGCTGAAAGCCGCTCGCGCCAACGCGCTCAAACTGGATTTTGCCCCCGTTAAGCCCAAAAAGATGGGCGTGACCGTGCTGGACCCCTTGGACTTAGCGACATTGACTCGTTATATCGACTGGAGCCCGTTCTTCCAGACATGGGATATGGCGGGCAAATATCCGAAAATATTCGACGATGCGCGACTCGGTGAAGCGGCTCGCAACGTCTGGAATGATGCGCAGGCGATGCTCGCTCAACTGATCGACGAAAAATGGCTGACCGCCCGTGCGGTGTTGGGTCTGTTTGCGGCACGTCGAATGGGGGATGACATCGTGCTCTTCGATGAACAGGGCCACTCATTGATGACTTGGCACAACCTGCGTCAGCAGATGGAACGCCCCGAAGGCAACCCTAACTTTCATGTCAACGTGCCGCCCCAAATAATGAAACCGTTCGTCCTGAGCTTGTCGAAGGACATTTCTGACGTCGTTCATGGTTCGACAAGCTCACCACGAACGGAGTTATTTCACGCTAATCAATGTTTATCCGATTTCGTGGCGGAACGTGACGACCATATCGGGGCTTTTGCGGTAACCGCCGGGATTGGCATCGAAAAGAAACTGGCCGAGTTTGAATCCCAACACGACGATTACCGCGCCATTATGCTGAAGGCACTGGCAGACCGGCTCGCCGAAGCAGCGGCAGAATGGCTGCATGAACGCATCCGACGTGAATACTGGGGATATGCGGCAGACGAACACCTTTCCCCTGACGATCTCATCGCTGAAAAATATCAAGGCATTCGCCCCGCTCCCGGTTATCCGGCGTGTCCTGATCATCGGGTCAAAGGGGAATTGTTCCGCCTTTTGAATGCCCCCGACCACCTCGGCATGGGCTTGACGGAACACTTCGCCATGACGCCCGCCGCCTCGGTCGCTGGTTTTTATCTTGCTCATCCTGCGGCACGTTACTTTTCTGTTGGTAGAATCGGGGAAGATCAACTTAACGATTGGGCGATGCGATGCCATTTGAAGGTAGAAGACGCACGTCGCTGGTTGGCTCCCTCACTTTGAAAGAATAAAAATAATGACTAGTACGCCCAATACTCTCTCAAGCGCGCACGCGCCTGATCTCGACTGGAGCCAAGTACGCGAAACCGTGTTGTTGCTTGAACTGGCCGCCGGACAGGTCGATGCCGCCATGCGCGATTCCTCGCGTTCCGTTTCCGCACTGACCGACAGCTTCACGTCGATGGCCGACACCCTGAGTTCAATCGATGCCGCCTTGGGAACATTGCCCGATTCGATAGCGGTCAACATGGTCAAGGATGAGATTCAAAAATTCACCGGAGATGTGTCAGGAAAAGCGCAACAGGCCGTCATCGCTTTTCAGTTTTTTGACAAGCTGACCCAACGGCTCGACCATGTTTGTGGCAGCCTGAACTGGCTCTCCATTCTCGTCTCCGACAAAATGCGCTTGTATAACCCCAATGAATGGATGGGACTTCGGGCGAAAATTCGCTCGAAATACACGATGAGCGATGAGAACGAAATGTTCGATGCCGTCATGCGCGGAATGCCCGTGAAAGAAGCGATTGAACGTTATCTCAACACGCATAGATCGGACACAAAACCGGAAGACGGCGGAATCGAATTATTCTGATTGCAAGGCGGCGATCCGCGCTTTTCGCACACACATTGGAATCATGCCAGGGTCAGCACAATGTTTCGCAATCGACCCTGCATCCACTGAACGAATGAGCGCCAGCGATTGCTTCCACCGCCATGGCAGTTCTTCTCCCTTTTCTGTTGCACAGGTTTCTAGAACCAACCCGAAACGTTCAGGTCGCCGCAGCGCATCGCAACCTTCCAGCACTGACAGCCGTGCATCCGGCGTGAGTAAATCGCCTTGAAGCAGGTCCTTGCAAAAGCGGACGGACAACAAAGCCACTGCTTTGCAATCGACAGGAATGGGTAGGCGAGTCGCCCATTGCCGTATTTCCGATTCACTTTGATGGCGCACCAGTGTGGCAAAACGCACGGGCAAGATCGGCAACACCTGGTTGATGAGCGGATCAACCTGTATTCCCGGCAGCAATTTTTCGAGTGCGCCACATTCGCGCAGAATGTCGAACATCCGTGTGGGTTTTGCCTCCATCAAGCCACGGGCGAATTCCTGCCAGACACGTTCGGGAACCAGCGCGTCCACTTCACCGTTGTCCACCATCCCCCGCATCAACGTCATGGTTTCCGCTGCCACCACAAAACCGGAGAATCTGGCCGCAAAACGGGCCATACGCAGAATGCGCACGGGGTCTTCGCTAAATGCGCCAGAGACATGGCGAAGTACTTTGGCCGCCAGATCAGCTTGTCCGCCATAGAGATCGGTCAATTCCCCCGCGTCATCCCGCGCCATTGCATTGATCGTCAAATCACGTCGCGCCAAATCTTCACTTAACGTGACCGAGGGGGCGGCATGGAAAACAAACCCCGTATAACCCGGGGCTGTCTTACGTTCGGTGCGTGCCAGCGCGTATTCCTCATGCGTTTTCGGGTGCAAAAAAACAGGGAAATCACGCCCCACAGGGCGGAAACCTTGAGCAAGCATTTCTTCGGGTGTCGCTCCCACGACCACCCAGTCGCGTTCCCGCACAGGCAACCCGAGGAGTTCATCACGAACCGCGCCACCGACCGCGTAGATTTTCATCACATCAGGCCCATTCCATTACCCATAAGTCGAAATAACTATATAGATCAATGCAATGCGCCACAGCCCCAATCCCCTCCCCTTCAAGGGGAGGGTTGTACCAAGTCCCCTCCCCTTCAAGGGGAGGGTTAGGGTGGGGATGGGGTAAGAGT
>JAUYFZ010000174.1 GCA_030689585.1 Rhodocyclaceae bacterium
ACCGGAAATCCACAGCGCGGCAATGTAGAGCACCGTGCCAAGCGTCGCCAGCCAGAAATGCACGTTAATCAGCTTGGTCGAATACATTTCGTTACGGCTGAATAAACGCGGAATCAAGTAATAGATCGCGCCAATGGCTACCATCGCTACCCAACCCAATGCACCTGAATGCACGTGTCCTACGGTCCAGTCCGTGTAGTGAGATAACGCATTCACAGATTTGACCGACATCATCGGACCTTCAAAGGTCGACATGCCATAGAAAGACAGTGAGGTAATCAGGAACCGCAGAATAGGATCATCACGCAGTTTGTGCCAAGCACCAGATAACGTCATGATGCCGTTAACCATACCGCCCCAAGAAGGTGCCAACAGAATCAACGAGAACACCATTCCCAAGGATTGAGACCAATCCGGTAGCGCGGTGTAATGCAGGTGATGCGGACCCGCCCACATGTAGGTGAAGCACAATGCCCAGAAGTGAACCACCGAAAGACGGTAGGAGTACACCGGACGATTCGCCTGCTTCGGCACAAAGTAGTACATGATCCCCAAGAAGCCCGCCGTCAGGAAGAAGCCTACGGCATTGTGACCATACCACCACTGCACCATGGCATCTTGAACTCCGGCATACGCGGAATAAGATTTCGGTGTCAGGATGCCCTCTGCCAGCACCGGCATTTCAGCACTGTTGCCCAGATGCAACAACGCCACAGCAATAATCATCGCGCCGAAGAACCAGTTCGACACATAGATATGCTTGATCTTGCGGGTTCCGATGGTGCCGAAGAAGACAATGGCGTAGGAAACCCAAACCACGGTAATCAACAGGTCAACCGGCCATTCCAGTTCTGCGTACTCTTTGCCGGTCGTAAAACCGAGCGGCAGCGAGAGAGCAGCCAACAGAATAATCACCTGCCAGCCCCAGAAGGTGAAACTCGCCAACTTCGGGAGAAACAAGGGAACGTGACAAGTACGCTGAACAGAATAATAGGAGGTGGCAAACAACGCACACCCACCAAAAGCAAAAATCACCGCATTGGTATGCAGTGGACGAAGACGGCCATACGACAGAAACTCAATAACGTTCAACTCGGGCCAGACTAACTGGGCGGCGATGATGACGCCGACCAACATACCGACGATGCCCCAAATTACGGTCATCACGGTGAACTGGCGCACGACTTTATAATTGTAAGTCGCTTGCGATTGCATGATGTTTTCACCTCATGAGAACAAACAAACAAATGGTCAGACCATTCCATTCAGACTGACCGCCCTTAAAATTCCCCCCTTTACGGGGTGCGGCATTTTGACCTAGATCAACAGAAAAACACCGCAAACTTTTTAATGCCGCTATACACCAAATCAATCGAGAGGTGTTCTGTCATCATCCATCAGTACCCGCCAGGCCGGCCCTTCGAGATCGTCAAACTGATCCCCCTTGACCGCCCGCCATAGAACAAATCCCATCGCAAACACCAATACGATAGACAATGGAATCAACAGGTAAAGTATATCCATTCCGGGCATCATCTATTTCCTTTGCAGTCTAAGCGCGTTGAGAACTACCAGTAAAGAACTGGCCGACATGCCGATACCGGCCATCCAAGGGGTGATCCATCCCGCCATCGCTAGGGGAATCGCGGTCAGGTTATACGCAAAAGCCCACACCAAATTTTGACGAATGAGTCGCAAGGTGCGTCGCGCCAGCTTTACACCTTCCGCCAACGTCGTCAAATCATCAGATAGCAACACGATATCGGCCTGACTACGGGCAAGCTCCGTGCCGCTTCCCATCGCAATGGACACATGCGCTTGGGCCAATACCGGCGCATCGTTAACGCCATCCCCCACCATCGCGACCACCGCCCCGCTCTCCTGCAATCGAGCCATGGCGGCATGTTTGCTCTCAGGGGTCATCAAACACTTGGCATCCGCCTCCATCACGCCTAAATCAGAGGCCACTTTCGCCACGGCTTTTGGGGTATCCCCGCTCAGGATGCCGACTTTCAGCCCTTGTGCACGCAATGAAATCATCATTGCTTTAGCACCATCACGCACACTATCTGCCAGCCTGAACAAGGCCAGCCAGCCCGTCGCATCACCTAGTACCACCAATGTTTCATCAAAATCCACATCCTTGGGCACGGGCTGTTTGTGTAACGCCCCCACATACGCCCATGTTCCCAAACGAATCATGCGGTTATCAATCAAACCTTCCATGCCACAACCGGTGGTTGCCCGCACCTCTAGCACCTGCGGACATTCCGTTAAGTCAATTCCTTCTCGCAAAGCACGACCCACGGGATGCTCCGAACCGGCTTCCAATGCAGCCGCCATGCGCCGACACTCTTGCTCAGACAGGTCTCCCAGCGGCAACACGGCGACCACCACGGGACGACCCATTGTCAACGTACCCGTTTTATCGAAAATCACATGGGTAGCGCGTGCCAACGTCTCAATGGCATGACTGCGCGTAACGAGCACCCCTTTCCGTGAAAGCGCACCCGTTGCAACCGTCAGTGCGGCAGGCATCGCCAGGGACAACGCACAAGGACAGCTCACCACCAGAACAGCCACGAATATCCACAAGGCCTGTGTCGGTTCAATCATCCACCAATACAGTCCCGTCACCGTTGCCAACAGTAAAAGCGCGATGATGAAACGTGCCGCAAAACGATCTGCCAACTCCACCATGCGCGGTTTTTCGATGGAGGCCCGCTCCATGAGCCGCTGGATCGTGGCTAGGCGGGTGGACTCTCCAATCCTGTCGACCCGCAACACCAAAGGGCTTTCCACGTTCGTGCTGCCTCCAACCACCGCATCCCCTACCCGTTTTTTTACGGGGCGACTCTCACCGGTGAGCAACGATTCGTCCGCACTGCTTTCCCCTTCAATCACCGATCCATCCACCGGAATCGTCTCACCGGGCTTGACCAGCAGTACATCACCCGGAACCACTTCCGCAACCGGCTTCCTCTCCGTTTCCATGTGTGGGTAACGCAGCAAGCGCGAACAAAAAGCAGGAATCGCCCGCGCCAACGTTTCAATCCCTCGCACCGCCTTCTGCCGCGCCATCATTTCCAG
>JAUYFZ010000175.1 GCA_030689585.1 Rhodocyclaceae bacterium
TACCGAACAAATCGAATTGTGGAGTGACCGGATACTGGAGGCCAAGACACTGAATGAGGTGTTTCAAACACACTGATCTGACGCACGAATGGGGTCAGACTCGATTGAACATGTCAATCGAGTCCTGCCCCACTGGCACCCCGTTGATATATTTCACTGATTTCCTGTCTCCGCCCTTGGGAATTGGGCTAGTACGTCGATTAAGTTGAGTCTCGATCATGTTCTTAAAATGCTCGCTTCCCAGCACCCATGCCTTGTTGATTGAAGATCTGACTTCATCCAGCGTTTTCCCATCCAGATGCGTTTCGAACAAGGCCCGGTAAGCCGCCTGCCTCTCTTCAGTGGAGATGCCCAATGCAAGAAAGAGAGAATGCGGCGTTAGCAGTTCGTCATTGGTACCCAACGCATTTCCCCGATAGCTTGACCAAGGGTAATCCGCCGGATGGTCGACCATATTGGCCCGTACAGGGTTGAGCTCGATGTATCGATAACACGTCAGCGCGTAGGCTTCGCTCTCGATCAAACTGGCCTTGTAGCGTCCTTCCCACAACGTACCGCTACGACGATACGTATAGTTGAAATACTGAACATAGTAGCGACCCAGCATCTGGATCATTTTGGAGATACCGTCTTCCGCATGCGGCGTAACCAGCAGGTGCACATGATTAGTCATCAGCACATAGGCGTGAATATCGCACTGGTATTTGCTGGCGGCATCCCGCAACTTGTCCAGACAAAAACGGTAGTCTTCGTTGGCACAGAATATAGGATCGCGGTTATTTCCACGAACAATCACATGTTGCGGATGACAGGGTAGAACAAAGCGAGGGAGGCGGGCCATAGGGTGGACTTTCGATTCACTGGAATTTTTATGGAATACCGGCTATAAAATGAAATATCAATCGAGTCTGACCCCATCGATTTTTGTGACCCCATCGATTTTTGTCAATGATGTAAATGGGTAGTACACAGGGCTGCTTTATCAGGATTTACTGTAGCTTCTCAATAAGTCATGGCAAAGGTCGGAGATAAAAGCTCCTCCCCCTTCAAGGGGGAGGTTGGGAGGGGGATGGTGGAGATGAGAAATTTACGCAAAATCAATCTATTGCGAAATATCACCCAACCTTTTACCCCATCCCCACCCCAGCCCTCCCCTTGAAGGGGAGGGAGTTCTGCCACGACTTATTGAGAAGTTACGATTTACTCAACAAAACACGACAGTTTGAGACGCGCGCTGGTCGTCTGGATCAACCGAGTTCTTCTCAAACATATTAAACGCCGTAGACAGGGAATTTGCGACACAGGGTGGACACATCGCACCGCACACGTTCCAATACTGATTCATCGGTCGGGGCATCCAGCACGTCTGCGATGAGATTCGCGACGATTTCTGCTTCGATTTCCGTAAAACCACGGGTGGTCATGGCCGGCGTGCCCACGCGGATGCCGGAGGTGATAAAAGGTTTCTGGGGGTCGTTGGGGATGGCGTTTTTGTTGACGGTGAGATGCGCGCGCCCCAAGGCGGCTTCGGCATCCTTGCCGGTGATGTTCTTGGCTTGTAGGTCGACTAAAAATACATGGCTTTCCGTGCGACCGGAAACGATCCGCAGGCCACGGCTTTTTAGCACTTTGCACATAACCTGGGCGTTATCGATCACCTGTTCCTGATAGTTGCGGAATTCGGGTTGCAGGGCTTCACCGAAAGCGACCGCCTTAGCTGCGATGACATGCATCAGCGGGCCGCCTTGCAGTCCGGGGAAAATGGCGGAATTGATGACTTTTTCGTGGACGGCTTTCATCAGGATCAATCCCCCGCGTGGCCCACGCAGCGTTTTATGGGTCGTGGAGGTGACGACATCGGCGTGGGGAACCGGGTTCGGATAAAAACCGGCGGCAATGAGACCGGCGTAATGGGCCATATCGACCATGAAGATCGCGCCGATAGCCTTAGCGACTTTGGCGAATCGTTCGAAATCAATTTTTAGCGCGTAAGCAGAAGCCCCTGCGATGATGAGTTTGGGCCGATGTTCGTGGGCTAACCGCTCCATTTCCTCGTAATCTATTTCTTCCTTGTCCGTCAATCCGTAGGGCACGACGTTGAACCATTTTCCACTCATATTGAGCGACATGCCGTGGGTGAGATGCCCACCGGCGGAAAGATTCATTCCCATGATCGTATCGCCGGGTTTCAGGAAAGCCAGCAGAACGGCTTGGTTGGCCTGAGAGCCGGAATTGGGCTGGACGTTGGCGCATTCGGCCCCGAAGAGTTTTTTTGCACGGTCGATGGCCAGTTGTTCGGCCACATCCACATGTTCTCACCCGCCGTAATAACGCTTGCCGGGATAACCTTCCGCATACTTGTTGGTGAGTTGCGAGCCTTGCGCTTCCATGACCGCATAGGAAACGTAGTTCTCTGAAGCAATCAATTCGATATGTTCTTCCTGGCGGGTGTTTTCAGCCGCAATGGCGTGGGCGACTTCCGGGTCGGTCAGGCGGAGTGTGTTGTGTTGTGCAAACATGATGGAATCCGTAGGGGATGTAATATGAGCGGGAATTTTATCACTCCCAGCCCATGAAACTTTTTCTTGATTTTTCCGGCTCTATGTGGTTTGTAGTGGGTGACATGCCATATCGCTGACATGACAGTCTCCCTCCCCTTCAAGGGGAGGACATGACAGTCTCCCTCCCCTTCAAGGGGAGGACATGACAGTCTCCCTCCCCTTCAAGGGGAGGACATGACAGTCTCCCTCCCCTTCAAGGGG
>JAUYFZ010000197.1 GCA_030689585.1 Rhodocyclaceae bacterium
CTGTCCGGTATTTTCAACTTGGGAACTGGACGTGCGCAGCCGTTTAATGAGGTAGCAGAGGCAACGGTGAATGCCTGTCGCGCCATGGCGAATCAGCCTGCGTTGACGCTATCCGAGATGGTTGCACAAGGCATGGTGGAATACATCGACTTCCCGGAGGCACTCA
The DNA here is from genome assembly GCA_030689585.1 of Rhodocyclaceae bacterium. GTDB lineage: Bacteria > Pseudomonadota > Gammaproteobacteria > Burkholderiales > Rhodocyclaceae > Nitricoxidivorans. Next base: position 167 of record JAUYFZ010000197.1, read on the forward strand.
AAGGAAAGTATCAGAGTTTCACCCAAGCTGACATCTCTGCACTTCGAGCTGCTGGGTATCAGGAAGATTTTGCGACGGTGGCGCAGGGGGTGAGCCGGTATGTGCGTCGCTTACGCTGATTGACTGCTACAGCTTGAAATGACCAATCGCCTGTTGCATGGCTTGGCTGAGATTCTCCAGACGATGTGCAGCAGTCGCCGTTTCAGCGGCCGTGTGGCTATTTTCTTCGGTCATCTGGGCGATGCGCTCCACATGTCGCGTGACATCCTGATAGGCCTGCGTTTGCTGTTGTAGCGCACTGGAAATATCTTCCACGCCTTTCACTAGATGCCCTGTGCTTTCTGTAATGCGCGTGATAGCGTCCTCTGCTTTTCCAGCCAGTTCAACCCCGCCATTGACACGAATCACCGTATCGTTCATCACCCCGACGGCCTGTGATGAACTGGTCTGGATGGAAGAGATCATGGCAGTGATCTGCTGAGTCGATTGCGCGGTACGTTCTGCCAATTTCCTGACCTCATCGGCGACCACGGCGAATCCACGGCCGGCTTCACCGGCTCTGGCCGCTTCGATGGCCGCATTCAATGCAAGAAGGTTGGTTTGATCCGCGATTTCCTTGATGACCTGCACGATGGCAGAAATTTGATCGCTTTGCCGACCCAGCGTTTCGATGGACTTGGCCCCTTCGCGTACTGTGCTGGCGATAACGCCCATTTCGTGTTCTGCACTGCGGATAATCTGTGCTCCTTGGCCGGAAAGAGTTCCAGTCGCACGGGCGGTACTATCCAAAGATCGTGCATTGCTGGCAATTTCTGAAAGGTTGGCTCCACTTTGCTCCATAGCGGAAGCCATTCCTGCGGCAGAATCACTTTGTTCCGACGAATGAGAAGCAACCTGACGGATGGATTGCGACAGGGTGATGACGGCTTGATCGACCTGCTGGGCGTTAGACAGAATTTCTCGCAGGGTGGTCCGAAGTTTTGAGAGCAGTTCGTTAAAGGCCGTGCCTGTCAGGCCAGCCTCCTGATTGAGCGCGATGTCTGCGTCAGAGAGTGACACTTGTGAAGAGAGATCAAGGCTGCTTGCCACGCTTTGCACCTGATCGGCCAGCCGTGTAATCGGGCGAGCAATGCGCAGCCCGATAAACCAGGCCAAGCAAACAGAAAGGACAATAACCGTGAGTGCCAACGGCAGATAGACGACCAATATGTCACTGGTAAGGGTGGCCAATTTGCTGGCCGAGAATACAGCGGTGATTTCTCCCCCATTCTTAACGTTGGGGAGTTTCAATTTGGCGACATAAAGATAATCGGATTCAACGAAGCCGGATTGCGTCATGCGGGCGGCAACCGTTTTCATGCGAGGGGTGTCGATGTCTTTGGCTGAATGTTCGAATTCTATTTTCTGGGGCGGAATGGCCTCGGTGAACACGGTTTTTTCGGAGCCAGCAGACAGACCGGTCAAGTGTAGGTAACGAACGCCTGAGGCTTCATAGAGGGCTTTGGCCGACGTATCGGCCAGCATCATCTGATTACCCCCATTGATCCCGCGTGCAGCCAAGTCTGCGACGGGTTGCAACACGGCTTCATTGATGTTCCGAATTTCATTTCGGCTCATCTCGACCAATCGCAGATAATTGAAAACGCTGGACACCCCCTGTGAGAGGAGGGTAACTCCCACGATGCCGCCAATCACAGCAGTCTTGACGCTGATTCCCTTGGACATGAACAAAATCCTTATAACACCGCCCTGACGATTGTCAGGAACGGTGACTATCGTTAATCAATGAATTTATTTTTTGCTGCCGCACTGCCCGTTCTTGCAGAAGGCTTGATAACCGGTATGACAGGTGATGCAGGTTTGTGCTGCCAAGGGGCCGGAAGCAGCGGTGACATCCTTGCCATCTTCTGTATGTACGCTGTAGGTCGGTGCGCCGCCTTTATGAGTGGTGAGGAAAATGGCTTTCATGTCCTTCAGGTGAAGAATCATGTTGGCTCCATCGGGCAATTTGCCATCTCGTGCCGTGTAGGCGGCCATCACGGCGGGTTTGACCAGAATGGCGACAGCACCAGGGCCACCGGGTTTCACGCCACAATAAGTCTTGACGGTTTCCTGATAAATAGTGGGCAAACTGGACACATTGGCGTTGCAATCCGGCAACGCACCGCCCGCTTCCATCAGCGGGGTTTTGATAGAGGTCCATTTTGCCCAGTCGCCGGGTAGGTCAGCGGCTTGAACTTGAGCGACGGCGAAGAACAGTACAGCCAGCGATAACAGTTTTTTCACGATACATCTCCCTTGTGTAAGTTATGGTTTGTTTCAATCCACGATTATGCAGCGGTGCGGAACATAACAGAATTTTCACGGAAAAAATAGTTGGCTCTATGTGGTTTGTAGTGGGTGACATGCCATA
>JAUYFZ010000202.1 GCA_030689585.1 Rhodocyclaceae bacterium
CGTAGCGATGACACCAGAAAATCTGAATGCACTGATTTCCGTGGCGCGAGAGTTACAGATGCAACCGGTATTACCTGTACCGATAGATTCATTAGCTGATCTGGAGTTGTTGGCAACATGGCATCGTGAACGACGTTTGCAGGCATTTGCTTTGACAGTTCCCACCCGCATGGGGCTGACGTTGGATATACTTTTATTTCCTCCTGTGGATTTTTCGAGATTACGCGACAATGCTGTCACTTTTACGGTGCATAACACGCCTATGGTGCTTGCTAGTATTGATGATCTCATCGCACTAAAAAAAGCAGCGGGTCGTCCTATTGATCTGGCCGATGTAGAACACCTTGAAAAGTTGCGCTTCTAATGATTCCCTCTGCCCCGACATCCTTTCAGCGTTCTGATCGCACCTATCATCTGAGCGATGAAAGAATGCAAGTATTTCAATCTCTTACTATTGAGGAACGTCTGCGTTGGGTTGAAGAGTTTGCAACTTTCGTACGAATCGGGCGTGAGGCGATGAAGGCGAACAATCACAGACAGAAAGTAGATAGATGAACGATACGATCCTGCTGGTAGGTCACGGTTCCCGCGAGGTTGCGGGGAACCATGACATTCTTGTCTTTGCGGACAAATGGCGCACTCGCCATTTTGATTGGCGCATCGAGGTTTGCTTTATTGAGCATGCGGATGTGTTGCTAGAGGCGGGTCTGGATGCGGCAGCTTTGAACAGTGCGCGTGTGCTGGTTGTTCCGTTGATTCTCAACGCGGCCGGACATGTGCAGGAAGACATACCGAATGCCATTGAAGCGGCCCGTCAACGCCATCCTCAAGTGTTATTTCACGCGACGAAACATTTAGGCATGAATCTCACGATACTTGAGGTGCTCCAAAAGAGAGTACGAACGGCTCTGCGCGAATTGGATATGCCTGATCCGCAAACCACCGGCATTATTCTGTTGGGACGTGGTTCTTCAGAGGCCAATGCCAATGCCGAGGTCGCCAAAATGGCACGTTGGTTGTTTGAGAAAAATGAGTTTGATTTGGTCGATGTGGCCTTCACCGGCATTACTTGGCCGCGCATTGAAACCGTTGTTCAACGTCATGCACGGGAGGGAATGACGCAGATTATTGTGCTTCCTCTCTACCTTTTTACGGGGGTATTGACTGAGCGCATTCAACAGCAAATGGTTCGCATTAAAAAATCCTGGCCACTTATCGCGTTCGCCTTGGGGTCGCCCATCGGTTCTGACGAGGGCATCCTTGACCTGCTTGATCAACGAGTCTCTGAAAACGAAGTTTCTGAAAAACGAAGTTTCAGTGGAGACTAACTCGCATGGTCACGAAGCCCACCCCTGTCACATGAAATTCGTTAAATGCGATTAAACGTCCGCCCCCCTTCGCCCCCCTTTCGGGGGGGGCTCATCGGCTCGCTGCGCCGTTACGGGGCACTCCGAATGAGTGTGTTTCACGCTAATAGTGATAAGCCGATTCGCCGTGGGCGGTAATGTCTAAACCCTCGCGCTCTTCGTCTTCGGGTACGCGTAGTCCCATCGTCACATCGACCAATTTGAAGGCGATGAATGACACGAGTCCCGACCAGAGGATGACCGTTCCGACAGCCCAGAGTTGACTCACCATCTGTGCCCCCATGTCATAGACACCCACTTTGTTCGCCACATAGTCGTAGACTCCCGTACCGCCTAGGGCAGGGGAGGCGAAGACAGCCGTTAGTAACGAACCCAAGATGCCACCGACCCCATGCACGCCGAAGACATCGAGCGCGTCGTCCGCGCCCAAAAGACGCTTTAAGCCGTTCACACCCCACAGGCAGATGGCCCCCGTCAGAAGACCGATGATGAGCGCGCCCATCGGGCCCACGAAACCGCAGGCTGGGGTGATGGCGACCAGACCGGCTACCGCACCGGAAGCGGCGCCCAGTAGGGAAGGTTTGCCTTTTAACATCCACTCAGCAAACATCCAGGATAGGGCCGCAGCAGCGGTAGCAAACAGCGTATTGGCCATGGCCAAGGCAGCGACTCCATTGGCTTCCAGATTGGAACCGGCATTAAAACCGAACCAGCCCACCCACAGTAACGAAGCGCCCACCATCGTCAACGTCAGGCTATGCGGTGTCATGGACTCTCGACCATACCCCACGCGCTTGCCGACGAGATAAGCTCCCACCAGACCGGCGACAGCGGCATTGATGTGCACGACGGTGCCACCGGCAAAATCCAGCGCGCCTTTCGCCCACAGAAACCCGGCACTGGCTAACACTTTATCGAGCGACGCGGCATCCGTGATGGCATCCGGGCCGTCCCAGTACCAGACCATGTGAGCCATGGGCAGATAAGACAGGGTAAACCAGAGGACCGAAAACAGCAGCACGGCAGAAAACTTGATGCGCTCGGCAAAAGCCCCGATGATCAACGCCGTGGTAATGGCCGCGAAGGTGGCCTGAAAGACGACGAACACCAGTTCAGAGATTACAACGCCCTTGCTGAAAGTGGCCACGACTGAATCGACGGTGATGCCGCTGAGAAACAGTTTGTCGAGACTACCGAAGACAGGACTGCCCCCCGTGAAGGCGACGGAATAACCGTAAATAGCCCACAACACACAGATCAACGAAAAAATCGTGAAGGTCTGCATAAGCACCGACAGCATGTTTTTAGTGCGTACCAGACCACCGTAAAAAAGAGCCAGGCCAGGTAACGCCATCAGAATGACCAGCAGCGTGGACACCATCATCCAGGCCGTATCGCCTTTGTTGGCCGTTAGCACGGCCGTTGCAACGGGAATAATTGTTTCTTCCATGAGAATTCTCCTTAGAGGGCATCCGAACCGGTTTCACCGGTGCGGATGCGGATGACCTGTTCAACGTCAAAGACGAAAATTTTGCCGTCCCCGATCTTTCCGGTGCTGGCCGCCTTCTCAATCGCTTCGAGGGTTTGATCGAGCAGTTCGGCCCGGATGGCGGCTTCTATCTTCACCTTGGGCAAAAAATCGACGACATATTCCGCACCGCGATAAAGCTCGGTATGGCCTTTTTGACGACCGAATCCCTTGACTTCGGTCACGGTAATTCCTTGCACACCGACGGCAGCCAAGGCTTCTCGCACCTCGTCCAGCTTGAAGGGATTGATAATGGCAGTGACGAATTTCATGATAAATACACTCCTAGGTTAGCGTGAAACAAATTCCCCATCCCCCTCCCAGCCTCCCCCTTGAAGGGGGAGGAGTATCTCTCCTTCCCCTTGAAGGGGGAGGAGACTAA
>JAUYFZ010000203.1 GCA_030689585.1 Rhodocyclaceae bacterium
GATGGCAAATTCGTGATTGGTTCTCGTTTTTTACTGGAAGCGGAAGTCGTGCGACATCACGAGCGGATATTCCATTCTCTGGCGTTGAACGATGTCGTACTGCGCAAGGGCGACAGTGGACGGCTGATCGAAATCAAGGTGGAAGTTGACGGCGAATTTACCCATATCCTGCGTGCTGATGGGGCTATCGTGGCGACCCCCACGGGGTCTACCGCTTATGCACTTTCCGCTAACGGCCCAATTTTGCATCCTTCGGTTCCCTGTATTGCCTTGGTGCCACTGTGTCCGCATGGGTTGACTGACCGTCCCATTACCTTGAGCGATCAGAGTCGTGTCGATTTCACTTTGCTCCCCCCCCATGAAGCGATCGTGCATTTTGACGGTCAAAACCGTTTCGACATCTGTGCAGGGGATCGTGTCCACATCGCTCGATCTCCTCATACCGTTACTTTTTTACATCCGCCGGGGTACAGTTATTTCGCCATGCTGCGCGAAAAACTGCACTGGAGCATTTTTCCAAGACAATAATGCTACGCCGTCTATTTATTCGTGATTACGCCATTGTCGATCAGCTCGACTTGGAATTTTCCACCGGTTTTGGAGCCTTAACAGGAGAAACCGGCGCGGGAAAATCCATCATGGTCGATGCGTTGTCTCTTGTGTTGGGAGAGCGTGTCGATAACGTGGCCGTCGTGATTCGGGCAGGCCAGCCTCGTGCAGAAATTGTGGCTGAATTTGATGCCCCCGCTGATAGTGCTATCGCCCATTGGTTGTCCAGCAACGACTTGGATAATGGAGATACCGTCTGTCTGCTCCGACGCATCATCGATGCGGGCGGGCGATCTCGTGCCACGATCAATGGTTCTCCCGCCACGCTCATCCAGTTACGCGAAGCGGCTGATCTGTTGGCCGACATTCACGGACAAAACGCCCACCATTCCCTGTTGCGAACAGAGTCTCAACGGCAACTGTTCGATCAACACGCAGGGTTGTCCGTGCTGACGTTGGAAACTTTACGAAAATTCCAGAACTGGAAAATGTTGCGTGAAGCGCGTGAGAGTGCCGAACAAGACATCGCCGCTTCAGCCGCAGAGCGCGATTTGATCGAATGGCAATGGAAAGAATTGCAGGCCTTGGATTTTGATCCCGTCCGTTGGCAGGAAGACCATCAAGAACAGCGACGGTTGGCTCATGCGGCCCATTTGTCCGAGGGGTTAACAGACGTTCTGCTCTGTCTTGATCAGGGTGAAGTGACGGCCACCTCACAACTCGATGCGGCTATTTCACGGTTAGCGGGGTTGCTCGATTTTGATCCTTCCCTCTCAGAATCCTCCAGCCTTCTCGATAACGCCCGTATCCAACTGGTAGAAGGGGTTCATTCGCTTTCTCGTTATAGGGAACGTTTGGAACCGGAACCGGGCCGTTTGGCAGAATTGGAAGGTCGCATGGGAGCGGTCACCGTTTGCGCACGCAAACATCGCGTTTCGCCAGAAGAACTTCCTGACGTGATGATGCGGTTTTCAGCTCGGTTGGAGACGTTGCGATTGTCCGCCGATCCGGTCTTGCTGGCTGAACATGAAGAGGTTGCTCGACAAGAGTTCGACGCCGTCGGACGGAAACTGACGGCTGGACGACAGAAAACAGCCCTCGAATTATCCCAAGCGGTGACCGAAGCCATGCAGCAACTGGCCATGCCCGGTGCCCGCTTTGAAGTGGTGCTGACTCCTGTGCCAGAAGGCACTTCTCATGGATTCGAGAACGTGGAATTTCACGTCACGGCGAACGTGGGACAACCCTTGCGAGCACTGACCAAAGTGGCTTCCGGCGGCGAGCTTTCCCGCATCGGATTGTGTCTTCAGGTGATCGCCAGCAGTACTCACCACGCCCCCACGCTCATTTTTGATGAAGTCGATGTCGGCATCGGGGGGCGCGTGGCCGAGGTGGTCGGCCAGTTACTCCGAAAACTGGGGATCGGTCGTCAAGTGTTGTGCGTGACCCATCTACCCCAAGTGGCGGCACTCGCCGATTGGCAATGGTCCGTTTCCAAAGAAAACAGAGGGACGGAAACGGTCAGTCACGTTACCCACCTCGACGCAGAAGGCCGCATTGACGAGATTGCCCGAATGCTGGGCGGGGTAAAAATCACAGAAACCACGCGTCAACATGCGCGTGAAATGTTGAAGGGCAGTGATATAGTCCCCAGACCATGAAAAATATCCTCTTAGTTTTAACGGTTCTTCTGCTGGCGGCCTGTTCTTATCTGCCCTCCAATACGCCGGATGTCACCAGTTGGCTGACGGACTATCGTTATCGAATCGATGTACGCCAGGGCAATTTCGTTACTCAGGAAATGGCCGCGAAACTCAAGCCCGGTCAAACCAAAGATCAGGTGCGATTCATCCTAGGTACACCGCTGGTGGCCGATATGTTTCATACCGATCAATGGGATTACGTCTATCGCTTTCAACCCGGGAAGGGTGAACCGCAACAACGTCGTTTGACGGTCTATTTTGTGGAGGGGAAACTCGTTCGATTAAGTGGCGATGTCGTGGCAGGTGAGGCACGGAGTACGCCATGAGTACTAATAGTTGCGAAAGTTCTTGCACCCATCCCCTCCCCAACCCTCCCCTTGAAGGGGAGGGAGAGATGCTCCTCCCCCTTGAAGGGGAGGGAGAGATGCTCCTCCCCCTTGAAGGGGAGGGAGAGATGCTCCTCCCCCTTGAAGGGAAGGGAGAGATGCTCCTCCCCCTTGAAGGGAAGGGAGAGATGCTCCTCCCCCTTGAAGGGGAGGGAGAGATGCTCCTCCCCCTTGAAGGGGAGGGAGAGATGCTCCTCCCCCTTCAAGGGGGAGGCTGGGAGGGGGA
>JAUYFZ010000206.1 GCA_030689585.1 Rhodocyclaceae bacterium
AACCCTCCCCTTGAAGGGGAGGGAGTTAGTCTCCTCTCCCTTCAAGGGGAGGGAGTTAGTCTCCTCCCCCTTGAAGGGGAGGGAGTTAATCTCCTCCCCCTTCAAGGGGGAGGCTGGGAGGGGGATGGGGTCGGTAGATGCCCTAAGTTTCATCATGCGGGGTGGGCTTCGTGACCATGCCAGTTAACGAGAAATAACCAGACAACATGAAAAAACAGTTCGGAGTACCCCGTATCAAACGAGCGTAGCGAGCCGATGAGAACCCCCCGAGAGGGGGGCGAAGGGGGGCGGGCGTTTAATCGCATTTAACGGATTTCATCGACAGGCCTGAAGGCCTGTCGCTAATTTCTTGCTGTGACAGGGGTGGACTTCGTGACCATGCGAGTTAAACCATCTTTACGACGATGTCGTGAAGTGTATTTGCACAGGCAGCCATGCGCTCGGCACTCTTGGTCAGGTGACGGTAGATTTCGCGTCGCTTGAACATGCGGATGTAGTCATCTCCCTGAAAAAGTTCGGCCAAGGCACGGCGGTTTAGTTTTTCAGCCTTGCGTTCAAACTTGCGAGCGGCATCCGCATCGACGGCGGCAGCGGAGGGCGTGCTGCCTAGCTTGCCAAATCCGGCTTCCAATGCGATGACTCCCCCATGCAAAAACCTTGCAATTTCCAATGTAAACGCATCGGGCACCAGATCAAGCACGGCCATTTCACTCACGGCATCCTTACAGCCATTGACCACTTCGTCTAACGTGGTAATGGCGCGGTAGATGTCCTCTCGGTCGATGGGGGTTGAAAACGCTTCGTTCAGAATATGGATGCTGTGCACCTTCACACGATCAGCCGCATGTTCGTTTTCACGAATCTCCTGCCCGATATCGGGGTCATTCGATTCCATGAAGCTCACCAGCAAGGCCACGGTATGGACGACTTGTTTGCTTTGCTCATGCAACAGAGAAAAGAAATCTGGCGATTGCGGAAAAACCCGCTCGAACAAGCTCGCCAATAAAGATATTTCAGAATCAGTCGCGGGGGTCATGGTGTTCTCCCTAAAGTAAAATAACGGGCACTTCTATAAATTCAAACTTCTAAGCGAGACAAGGCGCGAACGAAAAATTGCGACGACGCATCTGCTTGATATGTAAGGAGTAATTTTTTGTGAGCAACGCAGTATCGCGACGAAGTTTGGATTTATAGAAGTGCCCTAACGCAAAAAGAAAAAGGCGGTCATGGCGACAAGTGCTGCGCCTGGAATGGTGACCACCCAAGTGGTGGCGATTTCACCCGCCTTGGCCCAACGCACTGCTTTGGGCCGCTCCGAAGCACCAATCCCCATGATCGAAGTCGCAACGACATGGGTGGTCGATACAGGAGCCCCCAATGCCGATGCGGCAAAAATCACTGCACCTGAAACAAGCTGTGAATCAATGGCATGTAACGGGCGCACTTTGTAAATGGCAAATCCTAGGGTGCGCACGATGCGCCAGCCGCCGGAGAGAATGCCCAGAGTCATCGCAATGGCGCAACTCAACATCACCCAGAACGGCACCTCGAAAGAGTCGATGAATCCGCCTAGCAATAGCACCAGTGTCAAGATACCCATGCTCTTCTGGGCATCATTGGCCCCGTGGGCAAACCCCAATGCAGCGGCCGTGAACCATTGCGCATTGCGCAGGTTGCGATTCAAAATAGGACGCGCTCCCGCGAAAAGAGCCAGCATGAGTCTATGTAGCAAAAACCCGGCCCAGAAGCCGATCAACGGGGAAAGTATCAACGCCAACAGCACTTTCATAATGCCGGTGACATGCCCGTTCGCTAATTCCGAAAACCCCCAAGCGACATGATCCGTGCCCACGGACACCACGACAGCCCCCACTAATCCCCCCACGAGGGCATGGGAGGATGAAGAAGGAATTCCTCGCCACCACGTCAGCAAGTTCCAGACAATGGCGCCCACCAACCCGCAGAGAATGATGGAAAGCGACATCGTCACGTCCACCCCGTCAAGCTGGATGAACTTGCCGATAGTATTGGCCACGGCCGTACCGCCGAGCAGTGGTCCTAGAAATTCAAAGGTAGCCACCACCAGAACCGCCTGCGTGGGGGTCATGGCTCGTGATGCAATGACGCTGGCCACGATATTGGCCGCATCGTGGAACCCGTTCGTGTAATCGAACAGAAGAACGACAATCACCGCCATGACGATTAACGTGAAAGAACTCATTCGGAGTGCCCTGTAACAATCATATAGAGTAACTACTCAGGTCCGGTCGGAACACAGCTCTCCTCCCCCTTCAAGGGGGAGGCGGGGAGGGGGATGGGGGGGGAATTCCGCGTAAAACCCCATCCCCACCCCAGCCCTCCCCTTGAAGGGGAGGGAGATTGACACCGACCTGAGTAGTTACCATATAGATTCCATAGTCACGAATCGTATACCCAGATTAAAAGCGCGTCTAGTGCCGGTTGTGCCGCACGGGCATTCGGATGGTTGATGAGGCAGACGACAATCTGACGGCGACCCTTCGCATCCAGCACGTAGCCTGCAATGGCACGCACGCCTTCCAGATAACCTGTCTTGATGTGCGCACGGCCCGCCACCCCGTTTTCTTTCAGCCGCTTTTTCATGGTTCCGTCAATGGCGACGATGGGAAGCGAGGACATCAATTCCGGCATGACCGGGGAGTGCCAGGCTTCCGATAACACCTTCGCAAGATGCGCCGCAGAAATACGCTCGCGCCGCGAGAGTCCCGCACCGTTTTCAAGCACCAGCTCCGGAAAATCCAATCCCCGTGAGGCTAACCAACGGCGCACGGCACCGTCTTGCCCGAGAGAAAGATAGAGCTGACGAGCCATGACATTGTTGGAAAACTTGTTGATGTCCCGCACAACCTGCGCCAGAACGGGCGACGTGGTCACGGCCAGCAACCGTGCGTTCAATGGCACGGGTTCCTCGCGCACCGATCCTTCAAACCGTCCTCCCATGCCGCGCCAGAGATCGGCAAACACCCCCAGAAAATACCGATCCCCCGACATCGGGGCCACATGCCAGACCTTTTCGCCACAAGACGCTGCAAATGCCCCTGACAACACCAACTGTGTATGGCCGTTTTGATCGGTTGCCTCGGCACGCAAACCTTCCTGCCAATCACCGCACCCGTTACGGGTCAAACGAAGGCGGTTGATGAGGGTCAGGGTTGTCGGGGTTGGCTCTGACAGGACTTGAACAGAATCCGCCTGCGGGTTGAGCGTTAATCGAATCGCCTTGAAATTCAACAATAAGGCTTCTGGAACGACGTTGTAAGGCCGCATCGATTTGCCATCAAATGCGGCGGGGTACTCCTTGCCAGAAACAATGGCCGTACGGTCCAGCACAAGATCGCCCCGAATTTCATGCACCCCCCGCGCACGCAGTTCTCGCAACAACAGCCAGAATCGTTCGACAGTCAGGTGCGGATCTCCACTTCCTTTGAAGTAAAGATCACCGGCCAGCACTCCCTTTTCAACAGGAGCCACCGCCCACACTTCGGTTGTCCAGACATGGGCCGGGCCGAGTATTTCCAGCGCGGATAGGGTCGTGACCAATTTAAGGGTGGACGCCGGATTCATCGGTTGCTGACCATTGATTTCAACGGTCGGCCCCCGTGCCTCGACCGGTTGAACAATGATGGAAACCGCCCCATGAGGAATGCCGGCCGCCGATAACTCTTTCGCCACAGAGGCGGGGAGGGAAGATTCGGCCCATGTCGGTGCTGCCGACAACAGAAGGAAATAAACGAGAAAGAAAAGTAACCACTTAGCGTGAAATACATACCCCATCCCCTCCCCAACCCTCCCCTTGAAGGGGAGGGAGTTAGTCTCCTCCCCCTTCAAGGGGAGGGGGTTAGTCTCCTCCCCCTTCAAGGGGAGGGGGTTAGTCTCCTCCCCCTTCAAGGGGAG
>JAUYFZ010000208.1 GCA_030689585.1 Rhodocyclaceae bacterium
ATGATCCGGCTTCCTCCATTCTTGACGTCGACCGTGAAGTGGCCACGACACTGCGCGATACGAAGTTTCCAACGGCGCATTTTGGTGTGCCGTTGGCGGGTTCCTTGATTCCTTGGATCGATAAAGATTTGGGTAATGGACAAAGCCGTGAAGAGTGGAAAGGCAGTGCGGAAACCAACAAGATACTGGGACGAACGCATGCGCCTATCCCCGTCGATGGTCTGTGCGTGCGAATTGGTGCCATGCGTTGCCATTCCCAAGCATTGACGATCAAATTGAAGAAGGATGTCCCGCTGCCAGAGATCGAAGCGATGCTCTCTTCTCATAATGAATGGGCCCGCGTGGTTCCCAATGAGCGAACAGCCACACTGCGGGCATTAACACCGGCGGCGGTGACAGGCACTCTCGCCACGCCGGTGGGTCGTTTGCGTAAGTTGGCCATGGGGCCGGAATATTTATCCGCTTTTACGGTAGGCGATCAACTTCTTTGGGGTGCAGCGGAACCGTTGCGCCGTATGTTGCGAATTCTTGTAGATTCTTGATAGGAGAAAATCATATGTTTCGCAGAACGGGGTTGATGACGGTTGTATTCTGTTTGACGATGATAGCGGTAGGTGCTCAAGCGGCCGGATTAGGTAGGTTGACGGTCTTGTCTTCCTTGGGCAAACCCCTACAGGCGGAATTAGAAATTTCTGCGACGGCGGAAGAATTGTTGTCACTTTCCGCGCAAATTGCCTCGCCAGAGGTGTTTGCTCAAAAAGGGCTTGAACGATCTGCTGGGGTGGCAAGCATTCAGTTCTCACTGGAAAAACGAAAGGACGGTACTCCCTTCTTGCGTGCCGTGAGTGACCAGCCGATTCAGTCCCCTTCCGTGAGTCTTTTGGTCGAACTGAACTGGGCGGCAGGACGTGTGCTGCGGGAATATACGTTTCTGCTCGATCCTCCAGAAGCCTTGAAAACATCCGCTTCTCCGCCGCAAACAGCCACGTTGTCCATTGCCTACCTAGTGAAGCGAGGCGATACGCTTGGCAAAATTGCCAATGAAACCCGACCGGAGGGCGTTCACCTGACTCAAGTCTTGGTGGCCCTGTTCAATGCCAATCGTGAAGCCTTTGATGATGGAAACATGAATCGCATCCAGGCGGGTAGAACGCTCAACATTCCCGATGCCGAGACGGTCAGGGCTGTTGATCCTTCCGAAGCACGAAAAATCATCATTGCGCAGGCACGGGAATTCGACTCCTATCGGGGGGTATTGGCCACGACGATAGCCAGTGCGCCGGTGATGCCAGAAGCAACACCGCAGCAATCCGCTACAGGAAAAGTAATGCCCAAGATCGAGGAGAAAATGCCTCCTTCGGGCGAGGATAAACTGACCATCTCACGCACAGAAATGATAAAGCCGGATGCACCTGCGCGTGCGGCAGCATTGGAAGAAGATCTCGTCGCTCGTGAAAAAGAATTACAAGAAGCCGCCGGACGGGTCACCAAGCTGGAAAAGACCGTCGACGAGCTTAAACAGTTGGCTGACTTGAAAGAGCAACCTACTCCTTCCACAGCCGCTACACCCACTCCCACACCCGTTGCTACTACGCCCGCTCTTACGCTGACCACAACCCCCGTGAGTTCCTCCTCCGTTTCAAAGTGGGCCACCGTGGTGGCTTGGATAAGTCACCCTGTGGTTATTGGAATCCTGGCAACCCTTCTCTTGTTGCCATTAGGCTGGATCGGTTGGCGACGTTTCAAAGACAGAAATGCAATGACTCCTTCGGCTCCTCTAGGGGATGACACCACGGATGAAGGAGTGTGGGAGGAAGAATCATCCCCGTATGTCGCGCAGCCGGTAGAGGAGCAGCCATTTTTCTCTGAGAGAGAACCGATCTGGTCTCCTGTCCAGGAACCGGAAAAGATTCAAGAACCAGAACGAATCCCTGAACCAGAAAAAATCAGTCCGGTTCAGAAACCTGAACCGGTCTTGGAATTTGACTTCAAACCTGCACCAGAACCGACCATAACGTTGTCAGAACCTTCTTTACTCCCTGAACCGGACATTGCATGGCAACCCTCCCGTCGTGAAGAGATTCCTCCCCTTGATTTTTCCTCGATCAGCCTAGAACTAGAACAGTCCGTTCAATCACCTGTTTCTGCTGACGAATCGTTCGAAAAAGATAACCCTGAGGTGACAACCAAGCTGGAATTAGCCCAGGCCTACGAGGAAATGGGTGATATCGAAGGAGCTCGTGAACTGTTGAAGGAAGTATTCAATGAAGGCAACCGACGACAGCGCGAAGCAGCCGAGGCGAAACTGTTGCATTTAGGTGATGCGTAACCTGATTAGAATCGTATTAAGTATTGAATACAACGGGGCGGCTTTTACCGGCTGGCAATCACAACCGCATGGCAATACCGTGCAGGATGTCCTAGAAGCGGCATTGGCCGTCATTGCCGATGCGCCGCCGGTGCGCGTGGCCTGTGCGGGTCGCACGGATACCGGCGTTCATGCAACCTCGCAAATCGTCCATTTCGACACGGAAGCGAATCGCCCGCTCAATGCCTGGGTACGCGGTGTCAATAGCCATTTGCCGCAAACAGTGGCGGTGCGCTGGGCGCATCCTGTGACGACAGATTTTCATGCCCGTTTTTCGGCACGCTCTCGTAGCTATCGTTATCTGTTACTGAATCGAACGAGCAGACCGGCGTTACTGTCTGGGCGAGTGGGTTGGTTTCATGCGCCGCTCGACGAGAATGCCATGAGAACGGCAGCGAATCATCTCTTGGGCGAGCATGATTTTTCTGCTTTTCGTGCCGCTGAATGTCAAGCAAAATCTCCCGTTAAAACGTTGTATCGTGCAGACATTTCTCGCGAACGTGATCTGATTGTGTTTGATTTTCGCGCTAACGCCTTTCTTCACCACATGGTGCGTAATTTGGTGGGAGCCTTGGTTTTTGTGGGAAAGGGACGGTATCCTCCAGAATGGATGCTTGAATTGTTAGCGGCTTGCAATCGAAGCCAATCCGCGCCGACGTTTGATGCGGCTGGGCTGTATTTCACTGAAGTTGAGTATTCGCCTGAATGGAATTTACCTGCGCAGAGTATCATCCTGCCATGACTCGAACACGCATCAAAATCTGTGGCATCACTCGCGAGGAAGACTTGGATGCTGTCTTGTCTGCTGGCGTGGATGCGGTCGGTTTCGTTTTTTACCCGAAAAGTCCGCGTTACCTAACCCCTTTGCGAGCCGCACAACTAGCGCATCGAGTGCCGCCTTTTGTGGCTCGTGTGGGATTGTTCGTCAACGAGGACAGGGAATCCGTTGCGTCGACACTGGCCATCGTGCCGCTGGACACCTTGCAATTTCACGGTGAGGAAACGGCTTCTTATTGTGAGCAGTTCAACAAACCCTACCTCAAGGCGGCGCGGGTGAAGCCTGAACTTGATCTGTTAGAATACGCCCGTTCGTTTTTATCGGCCCAGGCTTTGTTGCTTGATGCGTATGTCAGTGATTATGGCGGTGCGGGCCAAACCTTCGACTGGTCGTTGATTCCAGAAAATTTGCCCTTGCCAGTGATTCTTTCCGGTGGATTGACGGCGAAAAATGTAAAGGAAGGCATTGACCGCTTGCGTCCGTGGGCGGTTGATGTCAGCAGTGGTGTAGAGATGTCCAAGGGCATCAAAGATGCCGCCCAGATTGCCGCCTTTGTGGCGGCTGTAAAGAGTGCAGATGCCTGAAATTAGCTATAAATTACCTGATGAACGGGGCCATTTCGGAAGATATGGCGGTGTTTTTGTGGCTGAAACCTTGATTCCAGCCTTAGATGAATTGCGTGGGGCCTATGCGGCAGCACAGGCTGATCCGGCTTTTCGCGCCGAGGTTGAATATGAACTGAAGCACTATGTCGGTCGTCCCAGCCCGATCTATCACGCTAAACGCTGGTCGACCCTGCTCGGCGGTGCGCAGATCTATCTTAAGCGTGAAGACCTTAATCATACGGGTGCGCATAAGGTTAACAACTGCATCGGTCAAGCCCTGTTGGCTAGGCGCATGGGTAAGCCCCGCGTGATTGCCGAGACGGGTGCGGGGCAACATGGCGTGGCGACCGCGACGGTAGCGGCTCGCTACGGTATGGAATGCGTTGTCTATATGGGAAGTGAGGATGTTCGGCGACAGGCGGCCAATGTCTATCGCATGAAACTGTTGGGGGCGACGGTGGTGCCGGTGGAATCTGGCTCCAGAACGCTCAAGGATGCCTTGAACGAGGCCATGCGCGACTGGGTGACGAATGTCGGCAACACGTTTTACATCATCGGCACGGTGGCGGGTCCCCATCCTTACCCCATGATGGTGCGCGATTTTCAGAAGGTGATTGGCGAGGAATGCACGCTTCAAATGCCGGAACTGACGGGTCGTCAGCCGGATGTGGTGATTGCCTGCGTAGGCGGTGGTTCCAATGCGATGGGTATTTTTTATTCCTACCTTCCTGTCGAAAGTGTTCGATTGGTGGGGGTTGAGGCAGCGGGTCATGGCCTAGCTTCCGGAAAACACGCCGCATCGCTGACCTGCGGCAAACCGGGGGTGTTACACGGCAATCGCACCTACCTTTTGCAGGATGCGCATGGGCAGATTATCGAGACACATTCTGTGTCGGCCGGACTCGATTACCCTGGCGTCGGCCCAGAACATGCTTGGCTCAAGGAGTCTGGCCGAGCGAGCTATGTCACGGTGACTGATGACGAAGCCCTCAAGGCTTTTCATGATCTTTGTCACATCGAAGGCATTATTCCAGCCCTGGAATCCAGTCATGCGTTAGCCTACGCCGCCCGACTGGCCCCGATCCTAGCCAGCGATAAGTTATTACTGGTCAATCTTTCCGGTCGTGGCGACAAAGACATGCATACGGTCGCTGAAAAAATGGGAATACAATTTTAATGTCGCGTATCCAAACAACTTTCAACCGGTTGCAGGCTGCGGGTAAAACAGCCCTGATCCCTTTTATTACGGCGGGTGATCCCGTACCCGGTCTTACCCTGCCATTGATGCGGGCATTAGTCGAGGGAGGAGCGGACATCATCGAGCTGGGAGTGCCTTTTTCAGACCCCATGGCCGATGGGCCGACGATTCAACGGGCTTCTGAACGGGCACTTCAGTATGGGATGAGCCTGCGTACCGTGTTGGCAATCGTGCATGAATTCCGGCAAACGAATGTCGTGACCCCCGTGGTGCTGATGGGGTATGCCAATCCGATCGAAGCCTACGGTTTGCAAGATTTTGCGTCAGATGCTGCGGCCATGGGGGTGGATGGCGTGCTGGTGGTGGATTATCCGCCAGAGGAATGTGCGGAATTTACGACACTGCTGCATGAGAAAGGCATCGATCCCATTTTCCTATTGGCACCGACATCCACTGAAAAGCGTTTTGCTGAAGTGGCCAAAATGGGGAGTGGTTATATTTATTACGTATCACTCAAGGGAGTCACCGGTTCGGCCCATCTGGATTTGGATGACGTGATCCGTCGCATCCCTGCTCTACGCGAGAAAGTGGGCATGCCCGTCGGCGTAGGCTTTGGTATCCGGGATGGGGTGGCGGCGGCTCGCATTGGGTCGGTCGCGGATGCCGTAGTGATCGGTAGCCGTATTATCGAAGAAATCGAAAATGGCCCTGCAGAGGAGGCTCCCGTCCGCGTGAGAAACTTCCTGCGAACAATTCGCAGGGCTATGGATGGAGGACATCAGCAATGAGCTGGCTACAAACACTACTGCCACCGAAGATTCAGCGAGCCACAGGACTCAAAAAAACGGTGCCAGAGGGACTCTGGCGCAAGTGCCCTGCCTGCGAAACCGTGCTCTACGGTGCAGACCTTGAGAACAATCAGGGCGTGTGTCCGCAGTGCAAACATCATCACCGAATTCGCGCGCGTTGCCGTCTGGATCGGTTACTGGATTCTGAAGGTCGATTTGAGATTGGCACCGAAGTGCTGCCGATGGATCCATTGAAATTTAAGGACAGCAAACGTTACTCGGATCGTTTGGCGGGCGCGTTGGATGAAACGGGCGAATTAGACGCGCTGGTGGTGATGCAAGGTGCCATTAAAACGCTTCCCGTGGTGGTCGCCTGTTTTGAATTCGACTTTATGGCCGGATCGATGGGGTCCGTGGTAGGTGAAAAGTTTGTGCGCGGTGTGCGTGCCGCGATAGAACAGGGGTGTCCTTTTATCTCGATTGCAGCCTCGGGTGGCGCACGTATGCAGGAGGGGCTTTTTTCCCTGATGCAAATGGCTAAGACAACGGCCGCACTTACGTTACTCACGGCGCATCGTCTTCCCTATATATCGATACTGACCGA
The DNA here is from genome assembly GCA_030689585.1 of Rhodocyclaceae bacterium. GTDB lineage: Bacteria > Pseudomonadota > Gammaproteobacteria > Burkholderiales > Rhodocyclaceae > Nitricoxidivorans. The sequence continues at coordinate 6,342 of JAUYFZ010000208.1, forward strand.
TCCGACGATGGGTGGGGTTTCCGCCAGTTTTGCTTTTGTGGGCGATGTGGTCATCGCAGAACCGGGTGCGTTGATTGGTTTTGCAGGGCCTAGGGTGATCGAACAGACGGTTCGAGAAAAATTACCCGCCGGTTTCCAGCGTTCCGAATTTCTCATGGAGAAAGGGGCCATCGACATGATCGTGGACAGACGAGAGATGCGAGATCGTTTATCCGCACTGATGACCTTGTTACAGCGTTTACCTACCCAACGTCTGCCTGCCCACTCGTGAATTTGAATGAGTGGTTGGCATTTATTGAATGCCAGCATCCCCAGTCAATTGAATTGGGGTTGGATCGTCTAAGGCTTGTTAAGGCGGCCTTGGGCCAGCGGCAGACGTGCCCGGTCATTCTGGTGGGCGGCACCAACGGCAAGGGATCGACCTGCGCCTTGCTTGAAAAAATTCTTTTGTGTGCCGGATACCGTGTGGGTCTCTACACATCGCCTCATTTGCTGGTTTACAACGAGCGGGTGCGACTTAACGGTCAATGTGTGAAGGATGCGGTGTTGTGTGAAGGATTCGCCCGTGTTGAGGCGGCAAGGGTGAGCGTGGGGGAGATACCCCTCACCTATTTTGAGTTTGGAACACTGGCCGCGTGGGAAGTGTTTGCCGCTCAACCGCTGGATGTCATCCTTTTAGAAGTCGGGTTGGGCGGGCGGCTGGATGCCACTAATCTGTATGAACCGGATGTCTCCATCGTGACCACCATTGATCTCGACCACATGGACTACTTGGGGGCGACAAGGGAAGCCATCGGATTTGAGAAGGCGGGTATTTTTCGGAGCCTTCGCCCTGCCATTTGCGGGGATGCCCATCCACCGCACACGTTGTTGGACTATGCGTGGGAGATCGGTGCAGATTTGCAGGTGATCGGGGAAGATTTTGAGTTTTTTCGCGAAAAGGAGTGTTGGCAATATCGAGGACGGTCGGGGTATCTGAAAAATTTGCCGCATCCTGTATTTCACTTAAACAACGCAGTCTGTGCGCTGACGGCATTAGATATGCTGTGGCAGGGGTTGCCTGTGACAGAAGGCGATATTCGACGCGGCTTGGTCGAAGCAAATTTGCAGGGGCGTTTTCAAAAAACACAAGAAGCACCGTCGGTGATTTTGGACGTAGCTCACAATCCTCAAGCAGCGAGGATGCTGGCGGAAAATCTGGGGGCTACCACCGCAACGACCTGGGCCGTGTTCGGCATGATGCGGGACAAAGACATCGCAGGCGTGATTGCTGCTATGTCTGGTCGTATCGACCATTGGTTGCCCTGCACGTTACCCGGTTCCCGCGCAGCCACGGCGGCTGAACTGACGGCGATTTTAGTATCGACAGGGGTTGCAAAGCCCCCTGTCGGATTTGCTTCTCCCGCAGAGGCACGGGAATACGCATTAAAGAATGCCAAAGCCAGTGATAGAATCATCGCGTTTGGATCCTTTCTAACGGTAGCCGGTGTGATGACTTCTTCTTATGGCGCAACCTGAAACTGAACTCTCTGCTGAGGCACAAATCGACTTGCAAAAACGGGCGCGTCGCCGCTTAGTGGGCGCAACCGCCTTGGCGTTGCTGGCGGCCGTTGTGTTGCCCATGGTCATGGACCATGAACCCAAACCACAGTTGCAAGACATTCAAATACGCATTCCCAGTCGGGAAAAGGTGGAGCAACCGGGGCGTGAAGAAGCATCCTTCACCTCAAAAATTTTGCCGAGTGAACCTTTACCTACTCCGCTACCGCCTGTTGAGGTGGCCGACATATCGCCGGCTCAAACGGCTGTTCCTGCTGCTCAAGCGGCTGTTTCTGCTGCCCCAGAAGAAAAACCGGTTCCCGTGGCAGTCACGAAGCCTGCGCCTGTCGTGGCGAAACCTCTTCCCGCTGTCAAACCGGCTCCCCCACCGAGTGAACCGGAATGGTCTGTTCAGTTGGGAGCCTACAAAGATGCGGCGAACGTTAAACAGTTACTGTTCAAAATCAAGGAATTGGGTTTGCCTGCTTATACAGAACCGTTTGATTCACCGCTAGGAGCACGCACTCGCGTGCGCGCAGGGCCTTTTGCCTCACAGGAAGTGGCCCAACAAGCGCAAACGCGACTCAAAGTGATCAGTCTTAACGGTCCCGTTGCCAAAAAGTGACGATCTTTGACCACACTTTGCTAGGCATTCTGGCCATTTCCATGTTGTTGGGAATGTGGCGCGGTGTGGTGGGAGAATTGATGTCTTTAGCCGCTTGGGCGGTCGGTTTTTTCGCAGCCAAAACCTTGGCATCGGAGGCGGCCACGGTGTTTGAAGGCTTTGTTGCCGTGCCTATTTTGCGTTATGCCGGAGGATTCGCCCTCGTGTTCATTGGCACGTTGATCGTATTTGGTCTAGGACGCAGAATATTTTCAAAATTATTGAACGCGGCAGGATTAGGACTATCGGATCGTTTTTTAGGCGCATTGTTCGGCGCCGGACGGGCGGGATTGATTGCTTTTGTACTCGTATTAGTCGGTGGCATGACCGCATTTCCCAAGGAACCTTGGTGGCGAGAGGCGACGCTGGCTCCTCCCTTGGAAACGCTGGTCATTTCCTCAAAACCGTGGTTACCGCCCGATGTGGCGAAACGAATTTCTTACCGATAGACCAACAGGGCAATGCGATGTGTGGAATTTTAGGAGTTATTGCAACAACACCGGTTAATCAGTTGCTCTACGATGGTCTTCAAGTGCTTCAGCATCGGGGGCAGGATGCGGCAGGTATTGCCACGGCTGAGGGGGGGCGGTTCCACATGCACAAAGGTTCTGGCTTGGTGCGCGATGTTTTTCGCACGCGCGACATGCGAGATCTGGCGGGCCACTGGGGGATTGGGCATTGTCGTTATCCGACGGCAGGTTCTGCCTGGAATGCTGCCGAATCCCAGCCTTTTTATGTCAACTCGCCTTTTGGCTTGATGCTGGCCCACAACGGTAATCTGACCAATACAGAAAGCCTGAAACGGGATCTGTTTTTGCAGGATCGACGACACGTGAACACCAATTCCGATTCGGAGGTGTTACTCAACGTCTTGGCGCATGAGCTACAAACCGTGTCCACGCAATATCACCTTGATGCAGAAACCATTTTTAAGGCAGTGGAGGGGGTGCACAGGCGGTGCAGAGGGGCTTACGCCGTGGTGGTCATGATCGCAGGCTACGGCTTGCTGGCGTTTCGAGACCCGTATGGTATTCGTCCGCTCATCATCGGAAAGCATGAGACTCCGCATGGAGCGGAATACATGATCGCTTCCGAGAGTGTGGCGATTGATACTTTGGGGTTCAAGGTATTGCGTGATGTGGAACCGGGCGAAGCGGTATTGATTGACACACAGGGTCATTTCGTCAGTCGGCAATGTGCGCAGACGACCCTGCACGCTCCTTGCATTTTCGAATTTGTCTATCTGGCTCGTCCTGATTCCCTGATGGACGGCATCTCTGTATACGAAACACGGGCCAAGATGGGAGAATTTTTGGCCGAGAAAATTCGCCATACTCATCCGCACCTGTCCATCGACTCTGTGATTCCGATCCCTGATTCCAGCCGTCATGCTGCCATGGAACTGGCGCGATGCCTTCATCTGCCCTATCGGGAAGGCTTTGTGAAGAACCGTTATATCGGACGCACATTTATCATGCCAGGGCAGGCGGTGCGAAAGAAATCCGTGCGACAAAAGCTCAATGCCATTTCGCAGGAATTTTGCGGGAAAAACGTACTGCTCGTGGATGATTCCATCGTGCGGGGGACGACCAGTCGCGAGATCATTCATATGGCACGGGAAGCCGGAGCCAAAAAAGTTTATTTTGCTTCAGCCAGTCCTCCCGTGCGGTTTGCCAACGTGTATGGCATCGACATGCCCTCGAAACACGAACTTATTGCCGCCCATCGCAGTGACGAAGACATTCGTCATGAAATCGGTGCGGACGCGCTGATCTACCAAGACCTTGATGCCCTCAAAATGGCAGTTAAAAGCGTCAATCCCGCGATTACGCGATTTGACACTTCCTGTTTCGACGGTCATTACATCACCGGCGATATAACGCCTGAATATTTGGCCGGTGTTGAAACCGCACGCACCAATGCCTCACAGGAAGAATCGGAAACAGACGAATGCGGGACGGGGCAGTTGGACTTGAACTTAGCGTGAAACACATTCCCCATCCCCCTCCCAGCCTCCCCCTTGAAGGGGGAGGAGCATCTCTTCCTCCCAGCCTCCCCTTGAAGGGGGAGGAGCATCTCTCCCTCCCCTTCAAGGGGAGGGTTGGGGTGGGGATGGGGGTCAATGGGGCATGTTTCATGATGCGGGGTGGCACAAGCCATGACCGTTAGTGAGTCAGGCATGACAAATGATAACGATTGGGACTTAGCCACCCTGGCGGTTCGTTCTGGACAAACGCGCAGTCAGTTCGGGGAGCATTCCGAAGCGTTGTATCTGACTTCCAGCTATGTCTTTGACAGTGCAGCCCATGCGGCCGCTCGGTTTTCCGGTGCGGAAGACGGCATGGTCTATGCCCGTTTTTCCAACCCCACCGTCTCCATGATGCAGGAACGGTTAGCGGTGCTCGAAGGGGCTGAAAAGTGTGTGGCAACCGCCAGTGGCATGTCGGCCATTTTGTCGACCGCCATGGCTCTCCTCAAAGCAGGCGATCATGTCGTGGCGGCACGCAGCATCTTTGGAGCCACTCAGCAACTATTCGGCACGATTCTGGCCCGATTCGGTATCGAAACGACATTCGTGACAGGCACGGCCCCGGAAGGGTTTCAGGCGGCCATGCAACCGTCCACCCGAATGCTGTTTATCGAAACACCCTCGAACCCCCTCACAGAAGTTTTTGATATTGCGGCCTTGGCAGACATTGCTCATGCGCATCAGGCAAAATTGGTCGTCGATAACTGTTTTTGTTCTCCCATCCTGCAACGACCGTTGACACTGGGGGCCGATCTGGTGATTCATTCAGCGACCAAATATCTGGATGGTCAAGGGCGTGTCCTAGGCGGAGCGGTTTGTGGACCCAAGGTTTTGACGGAAGAAGTCTTCAAATTTCTGCGCACGGCAGGCCCGACACTTTCTCCCTTCAATGCCTGGATCATTCTGAAGGGGTTGGAGACCCTTCCCCTTCGGATGGCGGCCCACTCGGCCAACGCACTGGAACTGGCGAAGCGACTGGAAGCGCATCCGAAAGTAACCAGAGTGTTCTACCCCGGCTTGCCCTCGCACCCCCAACACGCACTGGCTATGCGCCAGCAGACGACGGGCGGTGGCATTTTGTCCTTTGAAATCGAAGGTGAACGCGAAGCCGCCTGGTGTGTGGTCGATCACTGCAAGTTACTCTCCATCACCGCCAATCTGGGCGATACCAAAACGACACTGACGCACCCAGCGTCCACCACGCACAGCCGCATCACACCAGAAGCGCGTGCGAGCACGGGAATTACAGAAGGCCTGTTGCGTATCGCTGTTGGATTGGAATCCGTCAATGATCTGGAGGCAGATTTGATGCGTGGATTGTCACTTTTGTAACGGTAATGTCACCCTGACTGTCAATCCCCCGCCGGGGGTATCCAGAAGAACGATTTGTCCTCCGTGTAGGGTGACGACCTGCCGGACAATGGCTAATCCCAAACCACTGCCGGTGTGGTCGGAGGTGTCTGTCAGACGATAGAATCGTTCGAACACTCGATCACGTTCGGATTCCGAAATACCTGGTCCGGTGTCAGTGACGGTGAGAAGACCTTGCAACTCGTCTTGTTGAACGCTGACATCCACGCGTCCTCCGGGGGGGGTATAGCGCACGGCATTGTCAATGAGATTGTTCAGCATGATGAGCAACGCATCGGGTTGTCCTAAGACAGTGATTGGATCAGCCGTCAGGAGTCCTAAGTCGATATGACGTGCTTCTGCCAGTGTGGAAAATTCTGCGATAGATTGCTTGGCCAGTTCCTTTAGGTCTACGGGTATGGCATGGGCACAAGGTGAAAGGTTATTCGCCGAAGGGGAGGGATTGTTCGCCGAAGGCTCAAGGCGAGCCATGCGCAGTAGTTGTGTAACCAGGTGCGTGGCGCGATCCACGCCGTTTTCAAGTTGCGTCAGAGCGGCTTCGCGGTGCTCATTTTCAGGGGATCGACGAACAATCTGTGTTTGCAGTTTGACCGCCGTCAACGGCGTGCGTAATTCATGGGCAGCATCGGCAATAAAGCGTCGTTGTGCGGACAGGGCTTCATCTAAGCGGGCGAGCAGATCGTTTAATGCGGCCACCAGCGGTTCAATTTCCTCCGGCATTCCACGGGTATCTAGGGCACGCAAACTGGCGACCCCACGGCTTCCGATTTCATTGCGGATGTTTTCCAGTGGGATCAATGCGCGCCCAACGGCGGCACGGATGAGTAATCCCAGCACGATGACCAGTACGGCGAAAGGCACCAAAAGCCACGGGGCGATGGCCATGAATTTTTGTTCCCGGCTGGCGGAGGTGGTGGCGACCTGAATGGTCAGGCCTCCTTCTTTGAGGGCGTAAACCCGCCATTCCGTATTTTCCCAAATGACCCGATGCCATCCAGGGGTTTGAGGATCGGGTCCCACATCATCCAGAGATGAAAAAATGAGATTGTTATCTGCCGACCATATTTGACTGACGAATTGCCCCTGATCATTCTTGACGGCTTCCTCACTATCGTATTCGACGCCGTGACGCACGATGGAATAGGCGATTTGTTCCAGCCCGTTATCGCGGATTCGATTGAAAGCATCCCACGCCAGAAGATAGGTGATGACACTGACCAGCAGACCTGTCACGACCAGTGCGGTGATCTGCCAGAGCAGTAGATGGCTACGGATGGAATTCATCGGGTGGCCATGGCTGGATCTACCAGCTTGTAACCGACTCCCCTGACATTGTGTATCCAGTCTGTGCCCAGTTTTCGACGTAGATTGTGCAGGTGAACTTCAATGGCGTTACTGGCGACCTCTTCTTCCCAGCCGTATAAACGGTTCTCCAACTGATCGCGTGAGATGACGGCCCCGGGTTTTTCAATCAGGGCTAAAAGCAGAGCAAATTCGCGTTGTGAGAGGGTCAAGGCATGACCCGCCAAGGAGGTTTCGTGGGTCAGCGGGTTGACGGCGAGTGTCCCAAAACACATTTCCGGTTGTGGACGACCCATGGCACGACGTTGCAAGGCATGAATTCGAGCGATCAACTCATCCAGATCAAATGGCTTGGTCAGATAATCATCTGCTCCCAGATTAAGACCGGATATTCTGTCTGAAACCGCATCTCTGGCGGTCACGAGCAATATAGGAAGCCCGATGCCCTTCTGACGCAGGGTTTTGAGCAGGGCCAAGCCATCTTGTCGTGGCAGGCCGATATCCAATAGCAGCAATCCGTAATCTCCGGATTCAACCGCCGTTTGGGCGGTGCGGCCATCTCGAACCCAATCGACGGCAAATCCGGCAAGTTTGAGACCTCGCACCATGCTATCGCCGATCATCGGGTCATCTTCGGCTAAAAGGATTTTCATGGGGCGTGACGATACTCTAAAACGCAAAAAGCGGGGCGAACCCCGCTTTTTGGATCAAACAAACAAATTACTTCTTGGCGGCGGCAGCAGCAGGAGCGGCGACAGGAGCAGGAGCAGCAGGAGCAGCGGCTTTGGCATCTTTCTTGGCATCAGCAGCAGGAGCGGCGGCTTTGGCATCCTTCTTGGCAGGCTTGGCAGCAGCGGCCTTGGCATCAGCAGCCGGGGCAGCAGGAGCGGCGGCAGCAGGAGCGGCGGCAGCAGCGGCCTTAGGGGCATCAGCAGCGAAAGCGGACATGGAAATAGCGGCCAGAAGGGCGATCAGGGTTTTGCTCATGAGAAACTCCTTAAAGTGGATTGAAAATACATTTTTGAACATTCATTTTGGCTGCGTCATTTTGTAACTAGGCCGGGAACGCATTCTCCACAAGAAGAATTAAAGGAAACTTAAGGGCACTTCTATAAACTCAAAATGGCTCTATGCGGTTTGTAGTGGGTGACATGCCATATCGCTGACATGACAGTCTCCCTCCCCTTCAAGGGGAGGACATGACAGTCTCCCTCCCCTTCAAGGGGAGGGTT
>JAUYFZ010000210.1 GCA_030689585.1 Rhodocyclaceae bacterium
GCTCTACCAACTGAGCTATGTCGGCATTGACTGTATGACTCCGCCATTATACGGTGCGAAGCCTCTCCATGGCGTGGTCAATACGATCTACTGCCCATATTTCGATGCCTTTGATCACCTGTTTTGGCACATTGGCTTTTGGAATGATCGCGTGGGTAAATCCAAGTTTTGCGGCTTCTTTGAGTCGCTCTTGTCCACGCGGCGCGGGACGAATCTCGCCTGCTAGCCCTACTTCACCAAAAGCGATTAGTTTTCCGGGGAGCGGTTTGTTTCTCAGTGAAGAAACAATCGCTAACAGCATGGCCAGATCGGCTGCTGGTTCTTGAATGCGCACTCCACCGACCGCGTTGATGAAAACATCCTGATCGAAACAGGCTATGCCCGCATGACGATGTAGCACCGCTAACAGCATAACCAATCGAGTTGATTCCAGCCCTACCGTCAAACGACGCGGATTTGGCGAATGGGTTGCGTCAACAAGTGCTTGTATTTCAACCAATAATGGTCGCGTGCCTTCCTGAGTGACCATCACGCAAGAACCCGCTACTGCTTGCGAATGATGAGACAGGAATAATGCGGAGGGATTGGAAACACCGCGCAATCCACGATCAGTCATGGCAAAGACCCCCAACTCGTTGACTGCGCCAAAACGATTTTTGAACGCACGCACGAGACGAAAGCTTGATTGGGAATCCCCCTCAAAATAGAGCACGGTATCCACCATATGTTCGAGTACGCGTGGACCGGCTAACGCCCCTTCTTTGGTCACATGTCCCACGAAAATAATGGAAATCCCTGTCTGTTTGGCTAATCGAGTGAGTTGCGCGGCACATTCGCGCACCTGAGCGACCGAACCGGGGGCGGATTGCAGTGCGTCTGACCAAAGCGTTTGAATGGAATCGATCACCGCAACTCGCGGTTTTTCCACTTGAAGTACCGCCATGACCTTTTCTAGGTTGATTTCAGAAAGCAGACGCAGTCCGGTCGATGCACACGCCGAGAGTTGCATACGACGCGCACGCAAGGCAACTTGCTCCGCAGATTCTTCACCAGAAACATACAACACCGGTACTTGAATCTCGGTCAATCTGGACAGTGTTTGTAATAAAAGGGTTGATTTTCCAATACCGGGATCCCCGCCAATCAACACCACCCCGCCGGTAACGAGCCCCCCGCCGAGCACACGGTCGAATTCTTCAACCCCTGTGAGCAAGCGGGGTTCTTCACGAGGGCGAATATCTGATAGATCCTGAAGTCCTCCCGATTCGGAGGTGGGAGCCAGTGCTACAAATCGATGATTGGAATTTGAGACAGATGGTTTTTCAATCACTGTTTCAATCAAGGTATTCCATTGTTGGCAGCCAGGACACTGCCCTTGCCATTTGGGGGCAGACGCTCCACATGCAGTGCATACATAGGCAGATTTAGCCATTAGTGTCTTGAAGTGGCTGCACAAAAAAGTTCATAGGTGATGGTTCCCGCCGCTGCCGCAACCTCTTCAACGGGCAATCCCTTGCCCCAAAGGATGACGGAGGTACCGAAATTCACGTCTGTCCTACCGGTAATATCCACGCATAGTTTGTCCATCGAAACCCGCCCTAGTGTGCGTGTACGCTGATGACCTACAAGAATCGGTGTGCCGGTTGTCGCGTGGCGCGGATAACCGTCCCCATAACCACACGCGACCATGGCGATGCGCATTGGTTTTTCGGCGGTAAAAGTCCCACCATACCCTATCCGTTCACCTTGTTTTAAATCACGCAGGGCGATCACTTCTGATTCCAGTGTCATGACGGGTTGCAAATCCAGTGCCGCCGCCGCAACCTCTTGAAACGGTGAGCTTCCGTAGAGCATGATGCCGGGGCGTGCCCAATGCCCCACGGTTTTTGGATACCTCAATAAGGCAGCCGAATTGGCCAATGAGGTTTTTACTAAGGGATCGCCTAGGGCGGTCCATAGAGCTGTCAAACGGGTCATTTGCCAATCTACTCCCCGTATATCGTCTGCATCGGCAAAATGAGTCATGACCGTTACGTCAGTGACATGACGCAACGCATTGAATGCATATGTAAATTCACATTCATTCAATCCGAGTCGATTCATGCCGGTGTTCAGTTTCAGATAGGCTGTGGGTAAAGGTCGCTTCAGGAAAGTTTCGATCTGAGGTGGGGAATGTAAAACAGGGGTCAGATCATGGTGAGCGAACAAGGAAAGTTCATCCGCATGGTAGAAACCTTCCAACATCAGGATCGGTTGCCGAAATCCCGCTTGTCTTAACGCGATGGCCCCTTCCAGTTCGATCAACGCAAAACCATCGGCGAGATCAGTCAGTGCTTCGGCCGTTCGCATCAACCCGTGACCGTAGGCATCTGCCTTGACGACACACCAAAGGCGCGTGCTTTCCCCCGCATGTTGGCGGGCCATCCTATGGTTATGCCGCAAGGCCCCAGCATCGAAGTGAATATGCAGTGGACGCACGGGGAATACGCTAATGGAATGAAGTTACTGAGAAACGGAAAGTTGCTTTAAGCGTGTGGCAGCAAATTCAACGAAGGTGGTCACTAAGCGTGAGCGAAATTTCTCTTTGGGATAGACCATTGACAGGGTACGGATCAAGCGAGGGTTCAGCGGAATTGCGACCAGATCACCCAGTCGCTGGGCTTTGGCGACTGAGGCGCGGGAGGCAATTGCAAATCCAAGCCCGGTTTCAACCACGCCGTTCAAGGAAATCGGGCTACCCAGTTCCATCACAAGATTCATCTGTTCGGGCGCGATACCGGCTTTCCGAAAATAATCGTCTGTAAATTCGCGGGTGCCCGATCCGGGTTCTCGCGATATATATGGATATTCCGCCAGTTTGGCCGCCGCCACCTCCTTCATTTTTGCCAACGGAAATTTCGGGCTGCAGATGACGACCAATTCATCTTCACAACAAGTTTCCGTTTGAAGATTGGGCTGATGGGAAGGTGACTCAATAAACCCAATGTCCAGCGTATGTTCCGCTACGCGTGTTTCAATCGTTTCCGAGTTGGCAACAAGCAAGCGTGGATGCACTCCAGTGTAGGAGGACTTGAACTCGCCCAGAATGCGCGGCAACATGAATTCGGCAATGGTGGTAGAAGCACCGACCAGAAGCGATCCGCCAACCTCTCCTGTCATTTCGCCCATCCGAACATCCATCTCAGCAGAAAGACCGAGAATGCGTTCGGCGTATTCCAAGACCAACTCCCCCGCAGAGGTGAGCGAAATGCGCCCATGCCCTCGATCAAACAAGCGCGTATTGAAGTGCTCTTCCAGTTGTTTGATCTGGAAAGTAACCGCCGGTTGCGTCATAAACAGCACTTCGGCTGCCTTGGTAAATGACAGTTGTTTAGCAACAGCGCGAAAAACCTGTAATCTGCGATCAGCCATAATAATCCCCCGAATTCAATAACGAAGCCATTCAATCACAATTTGCCGACATAAGCCAGTGGCAATGCCCCTTTGATTCCACGAAAATCTCTTTCAGCGTACGCTCATGGTCGGCTACTTCATCTCCATCGGCACGCAGAATCAGGATGGGCCTCTTTTCGCCATTCATGTTTCCCATACCCGAGATACCCGCGAAACCTGTTCCGTTACCTTCCGATGCTGAAAGCAGGTGATTATCTGGCCTATCCAGTGTCATCAGCAGATTTTCTTGGCCGCGCGTCATGGCAAGCCAGACCTCCGCTAACAGTTCTGCATCGAGCAATGCGCCGTGAAGTTTTCGGTTCGCGTTATTGACCCCATATTCTGTACACAAAGCATCGAGCGAATTTTTTCTACCAGGACGGTGCTCCTTAGCCATTTTCAACGTATCGACGATATTCGTCGTGATTTTGTCTAGGGGGAGTTTGTCCAGCAACTTCATCTCTTGATTGAGAAACCCCATGTCGAACGGGGCGTTGTGGATCAACAATTCGGCATCACGCAGGAAATCGATGAGTTCATCGGCAACCTCTTTGAATTTCGGTCGGTCGGCTAGAAACTCGTTCGTCAATCCATGAACGGCCACCGCACCGGCATCAATGTCACGTTCAGGATTCAGGTATCGGTGAAATTGTCTGCCCGTGGGTTTTCTGCCAACGATCTCGATACATCCGATTTCGATGACACGATGCCCCAAACGAAAATCCAATCCGGTCGTTTCGGTATCCAAGACGATTTTTCGTTCAAGAAGCATGGCACTCCTTTGTGAAAAGCGTCGCTGCATCGGTGCGGATCATTTCCAACATATCCTTCGCTGAAAGTTTGCCGCTCATGTCGCTACCTTCGAGCAGGCTGTCGGCTAGATCACGTTTTTGCTGATGAAGTTTGACAATTTTTTCTTCAATCGTGCCTTCCGACACCAACCGGTAAACCGTGACAGGGCGTTGTTGACCGATGCGATGCGCACGGTCTGACGCTTGATCTTCGACCGCCGGATTCCACCACGGATCCATGTGGATCACATAATCTGCTGCGGTCAGATTGATACCGAAACCACCCGCTTTGAGACTGATCAGGAAAATGTCAGTTTCACCCCGCTGGAATGCGTTCACCTGCTCGCTGCGTTGCTCCATCGTGGTGGAGCCGTCTAGATAGTTGTAGCGAATGCCCTGTTTGTCCAGCCATTCGCGTATCAGGTTCAGGTGTTTGACAAATTGACTAAACACCAGTGCTTGATGCCCGTTTTCGCGTAGCTCTGTTACCAGCTCGCCGAACGCTTGTAATTTGCTGGAAGGTAGCGTGCTGCCCTGCATCGCCAGTTGTGGGTGACAGGCGGCCAAGCGTAAGCGGGTGATTTCGGCTAGTACTTCGAGATGTTTGTTTTCGCCCGTCTCGCTTTGTTCTGCAAAACGCGCCAGTGCTTGCTGACGGATGGCTTCGTACAGAGCGCGCTCCTCATCGCTTAAATTGACGGTAAGCGTAATTTCCGTACGTGGCGGAAGTTCTTGTAAAACTTGGTTTTTTGTGCGCCGTAAAATGAAAGGTTGCACCAGTTTCTTGAGATGCTGACGTGCTTTTTCGTCTTCATTTCCCTGACCACTTTCGCCACGCTCAATCGGTATCTGAAAACGTTCGCCGAATTTTTGTTGTGAGAACAAGAGACCGGGATTGAGGAAACGAAATAAACTCCACAGTTCGCCCAGATGATTTTCAATGGGAGTCCCCGTGGTGACCAGACGAAAATCCCCTTGTAATAGATAGGCGGCCTGAGTGCGCTTAGTTGATGTGTTCTTGATGGCCTGCGCTTCATCGAGCACGATGGTGTTCCACAGGATGTTCTGAAAGACTTCTGCATCTTGTTGCAACAATCCGTAGCTGGTAATCAATAAATCATGTGCCTGCAAACCTTCTAATAATTGCTGGCGATCTTTTCCTCGATAAAACATCGGGCGCAGGGTCGGCGCAAATCGCTGACATTCGCTATACCAATTGTTGCAAACCGACACCGGGGCAACAACTAAAGCGGCTTTATTTGTCTTGGTCGTTTTTTCAGCACGCGCCAATAGAATCCCCAAGGTTTGTATCGTCTTGCCCAAGCCCATATCATCCGCCAGACAAGCACCGACACCCCATTCGGAAAGGCGCATCATCCAGCGGAACCCTTCTTCTTGATAGTCACGCAATTCAGTTAATAACGTCGCCGGTACCACGGGGTGGCTATTTCGGATTTTCTTGAGCCGCTTGACTTGCGATTTCCAGTGCGAGTCGGCTTCCAGCCCTCCCGCTTCAGAAATTTCTTCGATTAAGTCTTCTAGTGCAACACCCGCTAATGCCCCAATTTTCAAACCATGTTTATCAATTTCGGCGTAGGCGCGCAAAGTGTCGAGCTTTTTTTGGAACTGGCGCGTCAGGGTTAAAAATCGTCCGTCGTCTAATTGGACGAAGCGTCCGGTGGCTGCACGACTCAAATCGAGTAATTGGCGCAAACTCAACACCAATTTATCATCCACGCGCAAAACGCCGTCCATTTCAAACCAATCCCCCGATTTTTTAATTTTGAGAGAGAGATTGCCTGCCCCTACCGAGGAGGTGATTCGCAGTTTTTCGCCTTCCGGCCAAGACAGCACGGCACGTTCGCCCAGGGTATGCAGTTGCTGAAGGGCTTCAAGACACTGTTCTGGATCGTCTAGTGCCCAATCTTCGACAATCTCTTCCCATTCAGACAGTGCGGGACAATCTCGCAGCAAGGTTTCGGCGTGCTGTTGCTCCTGTTTAAGATTGCGGAGGGTTTTAAGTGGCTTGCCGCCTACTTCCGCCATCACATTGCTACGCCCGCTGCCCGGGGGAAAGCTCGGTCCTGCATCGCCAAACGGTTGCACCCGCATCATGAAGCGCAATCCCTCAGACAACGGTAATAGATGGATATGTAAGCGTGGATCGGAAGGCACGGTTTCTGCGTTATCCAGCCCTTCGATATCGGACTGGATCGTAATCATCGGGGCCAATGCGTCGAGCGTTTGACGCACACTCGTTTCGGCTCCCGCTGGAATGACCAAGCCGTTGTTACCAAGTATTTGATGAAGCTGCATCACCGTGGCCGTCAGTTTGTAAAGGCGGAACTGGAACGTGGTTTCTTCCACCACATGGATATCGTCGACTTGATAGGCATGGCCGGAAGGAAGTTCTGGGAAAATCTTGATGCGTAGTTGATTCTTTTCTTTCAGAATCAACAGTTCTTCCTTGCCTGTTTGAATGTTGATGGATGTATTCAGTGCATTTTCCCAAAATACACGGGGATGTCCGACCAAATGTGCCCAAGCGTTTGCCATCTGTAGCACATATTCTTTTGAGTAATAACCATAATCGTGCAACCGGATGGCTTGGCAAAGACGACGATCTTCAACCGTCAAACAAGGGTGAGCATCCGGTTCGGTGGCCAATCGTTTCAACGCTACATTCCGTCCACCTGTCCAACCTGCTTTGGTTCTTTTCTGAAGAACCGGCGTGATGCCGTAAGTAGTTTGTGTCTGATAGGTGGATTTGCCCAATATCCAGATAATGCGTTCTATTCCCTCTTTGCTGCTTGTTACACCGGATGGCGCTACCGCCTGTCCCAGGCGTTGTAAGGCCTGTAAGGATCGCTCCCATACCGGCTGTGGTTGATATTGACTGATCAAGGGGTGCGTGCCGGCTTGCTTATGCAGAGCCTCGGATGTAGTAATAAATAAAGGGCGACGTTTATCATTTTTGGGCAGACATTGCGCCAACACGGCGGCGTATTCGCCTTCCAACCAGCGATACTCCATGGTGCGAACCTGTTGATAACGTGTTTCTGCTTGATTCAGCCAATCAGAGGGAATTTCTTGTCCCAGCCAATAGCGCACGACGATAGGCAACAAAGGAGTGAATAAATTTGATCTACAGAGAACCTCTAATTTGTCCGACATTGGCAATGTTGAGCCACTTTGTTGAGCATCGGCAAAATACATCAGCACCTGATAACGCCGTTCGGTTGCCACGATATAGGCTCTTGCCTCATTGATTGATTTGTCCTTACCATCTAGCAAGAGCGCGATGATGTAAAACATTTCCGCCGCCGTGTTAAATATTCCCTTACGCGTTCCGGTGCGTTTTCGCATTTGCTTTAAGGCGGTTTGATAGAGGGTAATGGCTTCCTCTTTTTTGCCTTGAGACAATGCGCGGGCAGCGGAAAAAAGCCCCCATTGTTCGACACGTACTCCTGTTTCTGGCGGGGGTTCTGCCGCTAAAAGATCGTCCCACTGGGCACGGTGGAAGAACTGCCCATAGAGTGTGCTACCGTAGTTCGTCCATAAAGAATTCGTATTGATCGTGGTGTTTTTCAAAAGATTACAACAGTGCGACCAAACGCTGCTGACATTTTGAAGGGTGCTTTCTCCAAAACTCAAATAAAAAGGGGCAATCAAATGCAGGAAAACCGTTTCACTGAAAAACGGATACCACGCTTCATCGGGTGGGTTCCCCCATAGAGTGACCCAAGGATGGGGGAGAAATTTTGCGTGACTATGGTATTGAGAAACGGTCAGTGTCAATAATTTTTCCGGTTGCGCCCCTTCCGTTAACAAGTGCAGGCGCAAATCACGCAAAGCGGCATCCACGTTCGGCCATTGCTTGCCAGTCCACGCGTATTGTGGTTCACGCGGTGCTAAGTGTTGGTCAATGACCTCTGCAAAGTTTAAAAATCGACCTTCTCGCAAACAGCGACGAGTGAGTTCGTCGCGAATTTCTTTTGAGCAAGCATAGTAGCCATCATTAACTTGTGTCAAAAAACCAGTTTTAACTAAGCCATTCAGCGAGGAACGCAACGAATGGATAGGAGGTATACCTAAAACAGGAAGTTTTGATAATGGCGTAACGGCAATCGGCGCATAAATAAGAGACATAAACTCCAACAGGTGCTGGGTGTCTTCTGGAAGTTTTGAAAAACTTGATTCGTCAAATTGGATCGTCATGGGCATCTCTTGTTGAGAATGGAATGGGTTGCGTAGGCAAGTTATCGTGACAGAGTATTAAATCCCTTTGGGGTGGCTGATGCCATGACGGGCCAATGCATCGGCCCGCTCATTCATGGGATGCCCTGCATGACCTTTGACCCAGAGCCATTCGATACGATGCGGTCCATTCGCCAATTCGTCCAGTACCCTCCATAAATCTTCGTTTTTCACCGCTGTCTTGCTTGCTGTTTTCCAACCGCGACGCTTCCACCCCTGTATCCATTCGCTGATGCCTTTCTGAACATATTGCGAATCTGTATATACCCGTACTGTGGCAGGATATTTCAAGGCCCGTAATGCCTCGATGACTGCGGTCAATTCCATGCGGTTATTCGTGGTCAAAGGTTCGCCACCGTAAATTTCTTTTTCCCGTTCTCCCGCACACAACACCGCCCCCCATCCCCCCGGACCAGGATTGCCACTACAAGCCCCATCCGTATAAATATCAACAAGCGTTGTCATACAGGGGTCTTTGCAGCAGAGGGTTGCGTCAATATTCGAGGACGAAGCTGTCGTTTTTGCCAAGTCGGCAGGATGGGTTTCATACCCTGTTGTCGTTTGATCGCTTGTAATACATAGACCGCTCCGGTGGCGGGCCACCAGCGGTTCCCGGCCAACTCCATGAATTTCCATCGTTTCAACCATTGTCCTTGCGTAAAGGGAGGGGCATAACAACCAAAAGCACCCGCACGGGTTTCTAGGCCCAAAAGATAAAACCAGTCGCGCAGGCGCGGTACGCCAATGGTGTTGGCACACCAGGGGTGCTGTGTGAAAGCACAATGGGCTCCCCACAGACTCCATGGGTTAAAACCCGTCACGATGACACTTCCCTCTGGCATCAGCACACGCTCCACCTCTCTTAAAATCTGATGAGGATTCTCTGAAAACTCCAGAATGTGCGGTAACACAACGGTATCCATGCTGTTGTTTGCAAAAGGCAAATGAGTAGGCTCCGACCGCACCGCGCTCCCCGTTGACAGCCTGCGGCTTTCATCCGCATCACAAAAAAACCGGAAAGGCATCCGGTTGGCTCGCAGAGTATCCATGACCGGCAGCCCGATCTGAAGGGCATTGAATCCGAAAATATCCGCCAAAATCTGGTCAAGCTTGCGTTGCTCCCAATCCAGTATATAACTGCCTTGGGGAGTGGTTGATAACCAGTCTGAAAAACCTATAGCGTGAAATACACTCATTCGGAGTGCCCCGTAACAATCGAGCGCAGCGAGCCGATGAGAACCCCCCGAGAGGGGGGCGAAGGGGGGCGGGCGTTTAATCGCATTGATTTCATGTGACAGGGGTGGGCTTCGTGACCATGCGAGTTAGGTTGAGGAAGATATGACTCGACGCAGATTCTAATCGGTTAGAATCGGGCCGATGAGATATTTATGTTTTCTATGCTGTAGTTGGATCATTCTGGCCTCTTCAGCACATTCTGAAGAGATGCTGCCTTTGCGTAGCGACGATCATTCATCGTTACCCATGCTGGATTTGACCGTCTCTCCCCCTGATCTTTGGCAGCGGATTCGCAATGGCTTTGGAATGCCGGATCTCGACGACAAGCGCGTCATCAACCAGCAAGCTTGGTATCTGAATCGACCGGGCACGCTGAAAATCATCTTTGAACGTAGCCGCCGTTACCTCTATCACATCGTGACGGAGCTGGAAAAACGCGGTATGCCTACGGAACTGGCCTTGTTGCCGATGGTTGAAAGTGCCTTCAACCCGCTGGCCTATTCTCCCGCTCGTGCGCTGGGCTTGTGGCAGTTCATTCCCGCCACCGGCCGTCGTTACGATCTCAATCAAAACGCATGGGTGGATGACCGTCGCGACATCATCGCCTCCACGCAAGCCGCACTCGATTACCTTCAAACCATTTATGAAATGCATGGCGATTGGCAGTTGGCTCTCGCTTCTTACAATTGGGGTGAAAATGCGGTCGCGCGTGCCGTGACGAAGAACAAGGCAAAAAACCTTCCCACGGATTACGCCAGCCTCTCCATGCCCAATGAGACACGGTATTACGTGCCAAAACTTCAAGCCTTCAAGAACATCATCGCCCAGCCCGCTCTCTTCGGTATTTCTATGGAACCGCTGCCCAATGAACCGTATTTCGGGACGGTTCATATTTCAGATGATGTCGATATCGCCTTGGCCGCCCGACTCGCTGAAATCCCCCTGGCGGAATTTATCGCTTTGAATCCCGCCTACCATCGCCCGGTCATCCTTGGAACCAACAGTTCTCCCCTCGTATTTCCCGTCAATCATGTTCAGACGTTTCTCGAAAACTTGGAACGCCATGAAGCCGCAGACAAACCTCTCACCTCATGGACCACTTACACCCTGAAACCAAAGGAAAAGTTGGAATCCGTGGCGACACGTTTTCACATCACCTTAGCCAAACTCAAACAACTGAACGGTATTACTCCTCGCACAAAAGTACGGCCCGGTTTCGCCCTGTTGGTCCCCGGTGCGGGAGCTTCCGCCGAAATGCTGGCCGCACTTTTGCCAAAGGCTCCCGATCCCTCCAAACGCAAAACTAAGACACGGCACAAGAAGAAAAAGACACGGTAGACTAATTGCAAATACGGGGCACAGCGGCGATCAACGCCTGTGTGTAAGGATGTTTGGCCGAACGCAACACCTCTGCCGTCGTCCCTTGTTCAACGATGCGCCCCTGATACATCACAGCCACTTCATGCGCGAGATAGTCGACCACGGCGATATTGTGGGTGATAAACAGATAGGTCAATCCTAATCGCGCCTGTAATTCCACCAGCAAAGCCAAAATTTGCGCCTGAACGGAAACATCCAGTGCACTAGTGGGTTCATCGAGTATCAAAAGCTGCGGTCTGACCGCCAATGCGCGTGCAATGGCGATGCGCTGACGCTGACCACCGGAAAATTCATGGGGATAACGATGCGCCATTTCGCGGGTGAGTCCGACTTGCTCCAACAGTTCGGCGATGACCTTCTCTCCCGCCTCCATTTCCTGGGCATGTAACCCTTCGGCAATCGTCGTGCCGATACGTATCTTCGGATTGAGGGATCCAAAAGGGTCTTGAAAAACCATCTGCATTCTTTTGGGAACCAACCCTGTGACCACTTCTCCGCTGATACGCACCCTGCCCGTCGTCGGAAGCGTTAATCCCAGAATCGCTTTTCCCGCCGTTGTTTTGCCGCAACCCGATTCGCCGACCAAGGCCAGTGTTTTACCCTTCGCCAGCGTTAACGATATTCCTTCCACCGCCCGCACATACCCTATTGTTTTTTGAAATATTCCCCGACGAATCGGAAAATGCACCCTCAAATCTTCAACTTCCAGCAGGATTTTTGGCTGCATTGCGGAGATAGAGGGTTTTTCAAGATTCTCCGGCAAGGAAGCAAACAGGTGTTTTGAATAGGGATGAACAGGACATTTGAAAAATGTTTCCTTCTCCGCCACTTCCACCAGACGACCATTCTGCATCACCCCAATATGATCCGCCATGCGTGAAGCGACACCGAAATCATGGGTAATGAACAAGATGGCCATGCCGCGTTCCACTTGTAATTTTTTAAGCAGATCAAGCACCTGGGCCTGAATGGTCACATCGAGGGCTGTGGTGGGTTCGTCGGCAATGAGTAAGCGTGGATCCCCCGCCAAGGCCATGGCGATCATGGCCCGCTGTTTCATTCCTCCAGAGAGCTGAAACGGAAATTCATCGAGTCGTCGTCTCGGATCCGGGAGTCCTACCGCCTCCAACAGGGCGAGTGGATCACAGTCCACCCCATGAGCCACACCGACTTCTTCAATTTGCTGACGAATCGTCATCACAGGATTCAAACTGGTGGCGGGTTCTTGAAAGATCATCGCCAATCCTCCGCCGCGCACCGTGCGCATCTCCCCTTCGGGAAGTTTCAGAAGGTCGCGTTTTTCAAAAACAACGCACCCTTCCGTGATTCGCGCAGCACTGGGCAATAATCGCATCAACGCCAGTGCCGTCATGGATTTGCCGCTGCCTGATTCGCCTAACAAGGCAAATGTTTTACCTTCAGCAATGTCAAAAGAGACGTGATTAACCGGCTGGGTTGTGCCGATACCAACCGTCAAATTTTTAACGTGAAACACATTCCCCATCCCCCTCCCTGCCTCCCCCTTGAAGGGGGAGGAGC
>JAUYFZ010000218.1 GCA_030689585.1 Rhodocyclaceae bacterium
GCCGAGCATTCGATATGCCAACCCGGTCGTCCCGCTCCCCACGGTGATTCCCAACGCGCTTCCCTGGGATCGCCTTCTTTCGTCTGTTTCCAAAGGACGAAATCCAGCGGATCCTGCTTGCCTTCCCTCACATCCACCCGTTCACCCGCCCGCAGATCGTCAATCGATTTTCCGGAAAGCCGTCCATAACCGGCAAACTTGCGCACCGAATAGCAAACATCTCGGTTGGCCGCCACATAGGCCAGACCTTTTTCCTGCAAAGTGCCAATCATGTCTTGCATCTGTGCCACGTAATCCGTCGCACGAGGCTCAAAATCAGGTTTTTCAACCCCCAGAGCCTGGGCATCTTCATGCATGAAAGCAATGAAACGATCCGTCAGATGTCGAATGGATTCGCCATTTTCAGCGGCTCGACGGATGATTTTGTCGTCAATATCCGTGATGTTGCGGACATAAGTCACCTGAAACCCACTCGCCCGTAACCAGCGGGTAACCATGTCGAACACCACCATGACGCGACCATGACCGAGATGACAGTAGTCGTAGACGGTCATGCCGCAAACATACATACGCACCTGACCCAGTTCGATAGGGATGAAATCTTGTTTTTCTTTAGCGAGCGAGTTGTATAGTTGAAGCATCGTAAGAGATAAGAAAGGGAAATGCAGCGATTTTCAAAGGTTGAAACTTCTACCATCCCTGTTGTGAATGCGGACGGCTTCTTGTTAGAATCAGGTAACGAATCGATACCTTCGTCCAGAGCATAACATGATGACATTTTCTCCCTTGCATTCGCTGGCTTTCGCGGCATCCCTCCTCTTGATGACGGCAGTCCATGCCGACCCTCTTCAGGATATTGGCAAACTGATCAAACAGGGCCAACATGCCCAAGCTCTCGATCAGGTAGACAAATACCTGTCGAACCGCCCGAAGGATGCCCAGGGTCGCTTTGTGAGAGGCGTTATTCTCACGGAAATGAACAAAACCGGCGAGGCTGTCGCTGTTTTCCAAAAACTCACGGAAGACTATCCGGAACTCCCAGAACCCTATAACAATCTGGCCGTTATTCATGCGCAGCAGAAACAATACGAAAAAGCCAAACAGTCACTGGAAATGGCCATCCGCACCCATCCCTCCTATGCCACTGCCCATGAGAATCTAGGCGATATCTATGCACGCATGGCCAGCCAGTCCTACGACAAAGCACTCCAGATCGACTCTTCCAATTCCAGTGCGCAAACCAAGCTGTCCATTATTCGGGATCTGATCAGCGTTGCAGCGCGTCCTGTTCCGCGCACGGACCCTTCCACGCCGGCTAAACCGGTCATCGCTGAACCCAAACCGGTGGCACAGGTCGTGGAACCCAAACCGCTTGAACCCAAGGTGGCTGAACCTGTCGCACCGCCCAAACCTGTCAGTTCCTCTTCAGAAGTCACTAAAGCCGTCGAAAACTGGGCAGCAAGCTGGTCCAAGAAAGAAGTCAATAGTTATCTGGCTCACTATGCCAAGGACTTCCAAACGCCCGGTGGAGTATCCCGTGCTACTTGGGAGAAAGAACGTAAACAGCGCATCGCCAAGCCCGGTGAGCTTCGGGTGGATGTTGAAAATCTGCATATCACCACGGAATCCTCCGATAAAGCCACGGCCACTTTCCGTCAGCATTACCGCTCCGCCGCCTTCAAAACATCCTCCAATAAAGTATTGAACTTGGTCAAACGCGATGGTAAGTGGTTGATCAAACAGGAACGAGTCGGTAAGTGAAGATACTCTCGATAGCCTGCCTGCTGTTTGCATCGGTCGCCTTTGCGCAGCCACGCTATTCGGATTCAGGGCCGGAACCCTTACTGGCCCGTGTGGTTGAACACATCGAACAAAACCAGTGGGATAAGGCACTTCAGCAACTGGATGCGCTGATCAAAGCCTATCCGAATTTTCGTTTGGCGCACCTTATCAAAGGGGATCTTTTGCTGGCTCGCGCAAGACCTCTCAAATCTTTCGGCGAAGGAGGCTCTGGATTAGCCACACAAGATAAGGTCGCTGACCTGCGAGAAGAAGTGATCGCCCGATTAAAAGCCTATAAAAACAAACCGGCGACCAACGCAATCCCTCGCTATCTGCTTCAGATGCGATCGGATCAAAAACATGCGGTGGTCGTCGATACACAAAAATCCCGGCTTTATCTCTATCGCAACGATAACGGCACGCCCCGTTTCGTCGCCGACTACTACATCGCCCACGGCAAGCTAGGGACCGACAAACTAAGGGAAGGCGACAAAAAGACCCCCGTCGGGGTCTATCACGTCACCGCCAGCCTTCCCCGTCAAAAACTCACCGATTTCTATGGCAGCGGGGCGTTCCCGATCAGCTATCCCAACGAATGGGACAAGCGCATGGGTAAAAATGGTCACGGCATCTGGCTCCATGGCACTCCCTCCGATACATTCTCGCGCCCTCCCAAAGCCTCCGACGGTTGCGTCGTTTTGGCAAATCAAGATTTGGATGACCTCTCCAAGAGCCTCCAAATCGGGCTGACTCCTGTCATCATCAGCAGTAGCATCGAATGGCTTTCTCTGGACGATTGGCAAGCTGAACGCGCCTCTTTACTCAAAATGATCGACGAATGGCGACGTGACTGGGAAAGTCTGGACACTGACCGTTACGCTCGGCACTACTCGAAAAAATTTCAATCTGCGGAACAGAATTTGACTGAATGGGTCGAACACAAGCGCAAAGTCAATGCAGGAAAAAGCTGGATCAAAGTCGAAACACGCAATGTCAGTATGTTTCGCAATCCAGGCAAGGATGAGGTCGTGGTCATCACCTTCGAACAGGATTATCAAAGCAGCAACCTCTCGAACATCATGAAGAAACGTCAATATTGGATAAAGGAAGAAGGACGATGGAAAATCGCCTCAGAAACAGCCGCATGAACAAGTTTTTCGTCTTTCTCGTTGCATTCACCTTAGCCGCCTGGTCGTTCTCTGCCACAGCGGCCTCCACCTGTTCCCCCCATAGGAAATCATCCATGAATAAACTAGTCAAGCTGCATACCAATTTTGGCGTTATCACCCTCGAACTCGACGAGGCCAAAGCCCCTGTCACCGTCAAAAACTTTCTCGACTACGCCAAGTCTGGTCATTACGACAACACCGTCTTTCACCGCGTCATCAAAGGATTCATGATCCAAGGGGGCGGATTTGCCGCCGGCATGAAAGAAAAAGACACGAGCAAATCCATCGCCAACGAAGCCAAAAACGGCTTGAAAAACAAGCGCGGCACCATCGCCATGGCGCGCACTTCTGATCCACACTCCGCCTCTGCACAGTTCTTCCTCAACGTCTCCGATAACGGCTTTCTCGACTATCCAGGACAAGATGGCTGGGGCTATTGCGTTTTCGGTCGTGTGACCGAGGGATTGGAAACCATGGATAAAATTGAAGCCGTTCGCACGGGTCGAAAAAGCGGTCATTCCGACGTGCCTGTCGACGATGTCATCCTTGAACGCGCCGAAATTTGCTAACCACTTTTTTCGTTGCTGACATTCACCTGCATCCGGCACGCACAGAAACAACACAACACTTCTGTGATTTTCTTGCCGGTGCAGCCAAAGGGTCGGAATCTCTTTACATTCTGGGTGATCTTTTCGATGCCTGGGTGGGCGACGATGATCTTTCCGATCCTTTCAATACCCGTATCACTGCGGCATTAAAAAACCTGACCGATTTCGGTACGAAAGGATTTTTCCTGCCCGGCAACCGAGACTTTCTCATCGGAGAAGGTTTCGCTGCCGCCACAGGCTTCACACTCCTCGAAGATGAAACGGTGATCAACGTCGGTGGCGTATCCACGCTACTCCTGCATGGCGACACCCTCTGCACAAACGATCACGAATACCAAGCCTTTCGCACGCAGATACGTTCGACGGCATGGCGACAGGATTTCCTTTCTCGCCCCCTCGCAGAACGCAAAGCACTCATTGAAACGCTGAGACAACATAGCGAACAGGAAAAACAGAGCAAACCCGCCGCCTTGATGGATGTTTCACCCATCGCCGTGCAGGAAGCTTTTCACCGTCATGCCGTCACTCGCCTCATCCATGGTCACACACACGTCGGGGCACGATACGGCACCCTTGGTTACGATGAACGCTGGGTGTTGCCCGAATGGCACGGCGACGGTTGTTTCTGGCTCGCTGTACCATGAGCGAAGCACTCCGTCGATTGCATTCCGTATTCGGCTACAGCACGTTTCGCGGAGCACAGCAGGAAATCATCGACCATGTCTGCGCCGGTGGAGATGCCTTGGTGCTGATGCCCACTGGGGGCGGCAAGTCATTGTGCTTTCAGCTTCCCGCAATGTTACGCCCAGGCGTAGGCATCGTCGTCTCCCCATTGATTGCCCTGATGCAAGATCAAGTCGATGCCCTATTGCAAGCAGGGGTGAAAGCGGCTTTTTTGAACTCCTCACAAGATCACGCGAGTGCCTCCGCCACCGTTCGCGCCTTGCTGCGCGGAGAACTGGATCTGCTCTATGTCGCGCCCGAACGATTGCTCACCGATTATTTTCTGGGTCAGCTCGATCACCTGTATGAACAGCATCGCATCTCCCTATTTGCCATTGACGAGGCGCATTGTGTTTCGCAATGGGGACACGATTTTCGGCCTGAATATATCCAGTTGTCCATCCTTCATGAACGTTTTCCAGAAGTGCCGCGCATCGCCCTCACCGCCACGGCAGACGCACTCACCCGCGAAGAAATCGTTCGTCGTCTGGGGCTGGAGGAAGCACGTCTCTTCGTCACCAGTTTCGACCGCCCCAATATCCGCTACACGGTGATCGAGCGCAACGATTCCCGAAAACAACTGCTTTCCTTTCTTGCAGACCATCGTGGTGAAGCCGGCATCGTCTATTGTTTATCGCGCAAAAAAGTCGATGACACCGCAGAATGGCTACAAACTCAAGGCGTGACCGCCCTGCCCTACCATGCCGGCATGGATGCAAAAACGCGCAGGGAAAATCAACAACGTTTCGTCCGCGAAGAAGCCATTGTGATGGTCGCCACCATTGCCTTCGGCATGGGCATCGACAAACCCGACGTGCGCTTCGTCGCCCACCTCGATCTACCGAAAAGTCTAGAAGCCTACTATCAGGAAACCGGTCGTGCAGGGCGCGACGGCGATCCTTCCGAAGCCTGGATGACCTATGGCTTGAACGATGTGGTGATCCATCGACAACGCATCGACGAATCCGTGGCACCGGATGAACAAAAGCGCATCGAACGCCAGAAGCTCGATGCCATGTTGGGCTACTGCGATGCAGCAGGTTGTCGACGCACCGTACTGCTCCACTATTTCGGCGAAACAAAGGAAGCCTGCGGCAACTGCGATACCTGTCAAACCCCGCCCGAACGCTGGGATGGCACGATTGCAGCGCAAAAATTCATGTCGGCGGCTCTCCGCACCGGCCAACGATTCGGTGCGGCCCATCTCATCGACATCCTGCGTGGTAAACACACCAGTAAAGTGTCACAGTTCAATCACGATAAATTACCCACCTTCGGTGTCGGCCATGATCTGGATGAAGCGGATTGGCGTAGCGTTGCCCGTCAACTTCTCGCCGCAGGCCTACTTCACGCGGATGCCCAGCAATACGGCGCACTCAAACTCACCGAAGCCGCCAAACCCATCCTGAAAAACGAAACCACACTGATGCTGCGTCGGCAAATACTTTCACCGAAAAAAGCATCAAAACCCAAAACTACCGTCTCGGTCTCCCCCGCTTCTGTTGATAGCGGCATTGCCAACACATTACGCCAATGGCGAAGCCAAACTGCCCGCGAACAAGGAGTTCCTGCCTACGTCATCCTGCATGACCGCACCTTGAATGAACTCGCCACTTACTGCCCTCAAACACTAGAGGAGCTACGCAATATCCCCGGCATCGGCGAAGCGAAATCAATACGTTACGGTGCTACGTTGCTCGAAATTCTCCGACAGAAAACGTGATGAATAATCGAACGCTGTAACTGTAAGTGTGCAGCCTATTTGGCACATGTTTGTATTCTATTTGGCACAGTGGAATGTGTGTTTTAGGGGGAATGGATGAGTAGTTCTTGCGAAACGCGGGGCTGACGGGTT
>JAUYFZ010000222.1 GCA_030689585.1 Rhodocyclaceae bacterium
ACCGCGTTGAACTGCGGCGGGGTAGTTGAATTTTTCCGGAACGGCGACGCACATACGGCATTTTGCAATTTTCAGGTCCAGCGGTTGATAAAGGCCCGCACCACCGTGTTCGATCAACACATCGCGACCGGCGATGCCGATGTCCGCCGCACCATACTGTACGTAAGTGGGCACGTCGGAAGCTCGCACGATCACGACCTGTACGTTGGGGCGGTGAGTGCCGATGATGAGTTTCCGTGAAGATTCCGGTGTTTCAAGTGGAACGATGCCCGCCGCAGCCAACAGAGGCAAAGTTTCATCGAAGATGCGTCCCTTAGAGAGCGCGATGGTAATATTGTCGTTATTCATAATTTTTCTGATTTTACTCTGTCTGTTCCTTTCGGAGAGTCAACGATGTCGAATCCTACGGTGTTAGTTGTCGATGATGCTGCTTTTATCCGTCGTATGTTTGTGGCAGCCTTGGGCAAGGATTATCAAGTGTTGCAAGCGGTTAGCGGCGATGAGTGCCTGACTCTCTTAGAGAGCGGCTTGCCGGATATTATCCTGCTTGATATTGAAATGCCGGGAATTAATGGATACGAAACCTGTCGTCAGTTGAAAGACCGATATGCCGAGGTTCCCGTGATCTTTGTTTCCGGACACGATCGCGAAGAAGACAAACTGAAAGGATATGACGCAGGCGGGGACGACTACGTTACGAAACCTTTTGATTCCAAAGTGCTGTTGGCCAAGGTGTCCTCGATTCTCAAGATTTATGGTGAGCGCAAAAGTCTCAAGGAAATGGCCGATTATGCCGGACGCACGGCGATGACGGCGATGACGAGCATGGGAGAAATGGGGGTCCTGCTCCAGTCACTTCAGCAATTCAACCAATGCAATACATTGAGCGAGTTAGCCCGTGCGATGGCTTCAGGCTTGTCCAATTACGGATTAACCGGCGTAACACGGGTGATCGTGACCGATGGTGCCGCAGTGGCCAGCACCTGTGGCGATGTCACTCCAGTGGAAGCGGGGGCCATTTCGCAAGCGGCTGTCATGGGACGGATTGTTCAAAAAGAAGCGCGTTTGTCGGTTGCCTATGACCATACCTGTATTTTGATTAGTGATTTTCCGGTGGAGGATCCAGACCGTTGTGGTCGGCTTCGAGACCATCTGGCTGTTCTGACGGAAGCGGCGGAGGGGCGTGCGCTTGCTATCATTGCGACCACCGATTCGTCGCGCAAGGACAATGTGATCGATGGTGCGGTCGCTCAAGCGACGCGGATGCTCGGCGATATTGATGTCGCGCAACGCAAGAACCGTGCAGATACGAGCGAAGTCATCAATGGACTGACCGAGGCGTTTGCAAAAGCGGTGGGGCAAACCGATCTGATCGAGTCACAGGAAATGATGCTCAAGGAACTCGTGCAGAGTTATGTGGATCGCCTGTATGAGGTGACTTCACGGGATTGGGATGCCCAAGAACATCTAACGAAAATCATTGCTAGGTTGCAAGCGGCGCATTGAAGCTGGAACTTGTCGACGAAGCCGCCACCCTTGCGTTAGGGGCGGCACTGGCGTTAGGGGCGGCACTGGCTCCTCATGTTTCCTCCGGAATGGTCGTATACCTAGAGGGCGACTTAGGCAGTGGCAAGACGACGCTGGTTCGCGGGTGGTTGCGTGCGCTAGGCGAAACAGGGCCGGTGCGAAGCCCGACTTATACGTTAGTTGAACCTTATGTTCTTGCTGGGGTAAACTTCTATCATATTGATTTATATCGAATCAATCAGCCGGAAGAGGTGTTGGATGCAGGTTTGGATGAATGTTTCTCTGGGGAAGCGATCTGTCTGGTCGAATGGCCCGACAGAGGGAAGACTTTTGTTCCCAAGCCTGACCTGCGTATCCGTCTTGCCCTGTGCGGTCTGGCTAGGCAAGCGGTTATCGAGGCGACCAGTGAACGGGGAACGCAATGGTTGATCACCTGCAAACTTCTCGCCGCGAACTCCTGAAATTTGCAGCAGGCAGCTTTGTCTTGTCGGTGTCCTCACCGGCATGGACTGCATCCCAACCGACCGTGTCTGCCGTGCGTTTATGGCCGGCACAGGACTACACCCGCATCACGATCGAACACGATCAGGCCATCCAGTTTTCTCATCTGTTGCTCAAAGCTCCGGACCGACTGGTGGTCGATTTGGAGAATGTGGAATTTAATACCGTTCTTCAGAGTCTGCCGGATAAAGTCATCCAGGATGATCCCTACATCCAGCGCATTCGGGCAGGACGCAATAAGCCAGGAACGGTGCGGTTGGTGATTGAACTGAAGGGGGAAGTCAAACCCCAGGTCTTTACGCTGAAACCTGTCGGGGAATACGGGCATCGTCTGGTGCTGGATGTCTATCCTCTGCTCCCCCCTGATCCATTGATGACTTTGTTGAGCAAGCCTGCGACGGTGACTTCTCAGATACCGACGAACAAGGGGCGGGCGTTGACGATCATGATCGATCCGGGCCACGGCGGGGAAGACCCCGGTGCGGTGGGACGAGGGGGAAGTTACGAGAAAACGGTGACGCTTTCCATCGCAAAGCGGTTAAAGCACCTGATGGATACAGAAACGGATATGCGTGTGGCATTGACACGAGAGGCTGATTATTTTGTTCCCTTGCATCAGCGGATTATCAAGGCGCGAAAGGTGCGGGCCGATCTTTTTATTTCGATCCATGCGGATGCTTTCATCAAGCCGGAAGCGAGGGGTTCTTCCGTTTTCGTGTTGTCGGAAAATGGTGCGTCTTCTTCGGCCGCACGGTGGCTGGCGAAACGTGAAAATGCGGCGGACCTTGTGGGGGGAATCAACATCGACACCAAAGACCCCTATCTGGCGCGAACCCTACTCGATCTTTCCCAGACAGCCACCCTGAATGACAGCTTGAAGCTGGGGCGTGCGGTGTTAGGTGAGTTGGGAAGCATTAACGCACTGCACAAGGGACACGTAGAACAGGCCGGATTTGCAGTGTTGAAAGCCCCA
>JAUYFZ010000228.1 GCA_030689585.1 Rhodocyclaceae bacterium
AGGGCATTCCATTACCCATAAGTCGAAATAACGATATAGATCAATGCAATGCGCCACAGCCCCAATCCCCTCCCCTTCAAGGGGAGGGTTAGGGTGGGGATGGGGTAAGAGTTGCACGACATTTATAACTGATTGAATTTACTTGAATCACACTTTCCCCATCCCCCTCCCAGCCTCCCCCTTGAGGGGGGAGGAGCTTCTGCCTTCGACTTATGGGTAATGGAATGGGCGAAGGGGGGTGGGCGATTAATCGCATTAACGGATTTCATAGGACGAGGGTGGGCTTGCCGACCATGCGAGTTAGCCGCCCAAGCGTTGACATACTAAGGTCGTGATGTCGGTTAAATTAACCGGTGTGGCGGTGGAATCCCTTCGGTGTTGGTATTCAACGCGCCCCTCTTTGAGGCTGCGATCACCGATGACGATGCGGTGTGGTATGCCGATGAGTTCCCAGTCGGCCAGCATGGAACCGGGACGTTCATCGCGATCATCCAGAATGACATCGATGCCTGCACGGATGAGTTCACCGTAGAGTTTTTCTGCGGTCGTTCGCACGGCTTCTGATTTATTCCATCCCATCGGGACGATAACCAGATCGAAGGGGGCCATGGCCGAGGGGAAGATGATGCCCCGTTCGTCGTGGCCTTGTTCAATGGCAGCACCGACAATGCGCGTCACACCGATGCCATAACAACCCATTTCCATGGGCTGTTCCTGACCCTGTTCGTTGATGAAATTGCAATTCAAGGCTTCTGCATATTGGGTGCGCAACTGGAAAATGTGGCCGACTTCGATACCCCGACATAGTTCAAGCGTGCCCTGTCCGTCAGGAGAAGGATCCCCCGCCACGGCATGGCATACTTCTTTGAGTTCCACATTGGCCGCGTAATCAGAAGTAGGGCAATAGGCGATCACATCTTCACCCGAATCAGCCAATACATGAAATTCGTGCGAACCCGTACCGCCGATGGCTCCGTTATCTGCGGCGACCGCACGGAATTTCAGCCCCAGGCGAGTGAAGATGCGGGTGTAGGTTTCATACATCACCGCATATTCGCGCTGTAGGTCTTCAAAGGTGGCGTGGAAGGAATAGCCATCCTTCATAAGGAATTCGCGTCCGCGCATCACCCCGAAGCGAGGGCGAATCTCATCGCGGAATTTTGTTTGAATCTGATAAAAGTGTCGCGGCAACTGCTTGTAGCTTTTGATCTCGCGGCGTACGACATCGGTGATGACTTCTTCATGGGTCGGGCCGATCACGAAATCCCGATCATGACGATCTTTGAAGCGCAGAAGCTCTGGTCCGTATTTTTCCCATCGGCCAGATTCGGCCCAAAGTTCCGCCGGTTGGACGGCGGGCATGAAGAGTTCGAGAGCCCCCGCACGGTTCATTTCTTCCCGGACAATGGCTTCAACTTTGGCTAACACACGCAACCCCATCGGCATCCATGTGTAAATGCCGGCGGCCAGACGACGGATCATCCCGGCGCGAAGCATGAGCTTTTGTGAGATGACCTCCGCATCAGCGGGGGCTTCCTTAAGGGTGGAAATGAAGAATTGACGAGCGCGCATAGGAAGGTAGAATCTGGGGATATAAACACAGAAAGATTTTATCATGCTCGACAGAGAAGGCTATCGTCCGAATGTCGGCATCATCCTGACCAACGAGAAGAACGAGGTTTTCTGGGGCAAACGAATTCGGGAACACGCATGGCAATTCCCCCAAGGGGGTATGAAAAAAGGCGAATCGCCCGATGCGGCCATGTATCGCGAGCTTCAGGAAGAGGTGGGGTTGTTGCCGGATCATGTTCAGATTCTGGGACGCACGCGGGAATGGCTACGTTACGAAGTCCCCCTGCAGTGGGTGCGTAGCGGTTGTGAACGACGGGGGGCGTACAAGGGACAGAAACAGATATGGTTTTTGTTAAGACTGACCGGGCGGGATTCCGATATCAGCCTCCGAGCGTCGGAGCATCCGGAGTTCGATGCTTGGCGCTGGAATCATTACTGGATTCCGTTGGACTCTGTGATCGAGTTCAAGCGGACGGTTTATGAGCAGGCGTTGAACGAATTGGCACGTTACTTATTTCCTCACCCATGATGATACTAACTCGCATGGTCACGAAGCCCACCACAGTCACATGAAATCAATGCGATTAAACGCCCTCCCCCCTTCGCCCCCCTCTCGGGGGGTTCTCATCGGCTCGCTACGCTCGTTTGTTACGGGGCACTCCGAATGATGTCTTTCACGCTAAGAGTTGGACTGGTTTTATGTCTGTGGGCGAGTACCGCACAGGCCGACATCAACTTCCGGAATTTTGAAGACCCTGATGCCGTGAAATGGGCGGAAGGTGAGTATTCGCTTCCTGCTTTTCCGTCGAATCATGAGCGATGGATCGAGTTTTACGTGAGTGCGACAGCCACCAACCGCTTTTTTATTGATGCGGACACCTTGACGGTCAGCAAAGAGGGTGTGGTGCGTTATGTCTTGATTGTAAAGACATCAGGGGGGGCCACCAATATCACTTTTGAAGGCATCCGTTGTGGTGCCTACGAATATCGGCTGTACGCCACGGGCCGTCAGGATGCGACTTGGGTGCGTTCGCGCACCGATCAATGGCGACCCATCGAAAACAAACCCGTCAATCGTCATCACGCTATGCTGAATCGGGAGATTCTTTGTCCGGTCGGCGTACCGATATCTAGTCCGGAGGATGGGCGGAATGCATTACGGCTGGGCAAGCATCCGCTGGTTCCTTAGATTTCCATGATTTCCCAAGTGTGGGTCATTTCGGCCGTCTTGCCGAGCATGATGGAGGCGGAACAATACTTTTCGGCGGAGAGTTTCACGGCGCGTTCAACGGTATCCGCTTTCAGGTTTTTGCCTTTGATCGTGAAGTGAAAGTGAATCTTGGTAAAGACCTTCGGATCGGATTCTGCCCGTTCTGCCGTCAGCTTGGCTTCGCAACCAGCAATCTCTTGCCTAGCCCGTTTCAGGATGAGCACGACATCGAAAGAGGCGCAGCCACCGGCACCGGCCAACAACAGTTCCATGGGACGGGGTGCTAAGTTGTGCCCCCCTGCTTCCGGCGCGCCATCCATGGCGACGAGGTGTCCACTGCCGGTTTCAGCAATAAAACTCATGCCTTCATGCCAACGCACAGTACATTCCATAACAACTCCTTTGTGATTAAGGATTAAAGTTGTCAAGAGTTTGACACAGCTTTTGAAAATTCACATAGAATGCGCGGCTTTCCACGAAACTAAAGCTCACCATGAAAACCTTTTCCGCCAAGCCGCATGAAGTGACTCACGACTGGTTCGTGGTCGATGCGACCGACAAGGTGCTCGGTCGTATGGCCGCCCAAATTGCCCACCGGTTGCGTGGCAAGCACAAAACCATTTATACACCGCACGTGGATACGGGCGACTATATCGTCGTTGTCAACGTCGAAAAACTCCGCGTGACGGGGAACAAGGCCGACGACAAAAAGTATTATCGCCATACCGGCTACCCTGGCGGTATTCACGAAACCACCTTCATCAAGCTTCAACAGAAGCATCCGGAGCGTGTTCTCGAAAAAGCCGTCAAGGGCATGTTGCCCAAGGGGCCGCTCGGTTACGCCATGCTGAAAAAGATGAAATGTTATGCTGGGGGCGACCATCCCCATGAAGCACAGCAACCCAAAGCACTGAATATCTGAAAGAGAAAACCATGGCCGCTAATTCAACGAATGTAACCCCTCATTATTACGGCACGGGTCGTCGCAAGACCGCCGTGGCCCGTGTGTTTATGAAATCCGGTAGCGGCAAGGTGGTTGTCAATGACAAACTCCTAGACGATTTCTTCTCCAGAGAAACGGGTCGAATGGTGGTGCGTCAACCGCTGGAATTGACCCAACACCTCGCCACGTTTGACATTATGGTCAGCGTGACCGGTGGGGGCGAATCCGGCCAGGCGGGGGCCGTGCGTCATGGCATCACTCGCGCACTCATCGAATACGATGCGACACTGAAGCCTGCCCTGTCCAATGCAGGGTTCGTGACTCGCGATGCTCGCGAAGTCGAACGTAAGAAAGTTGGCTTCCACAAAGCGCGTCGTCGCAAACAGTTCTCCAAGCGTTAACATGAAAGTCGCGTTAGCGACTCTCGAAGCTCCCCTCACCCCTTGCGGGAGAGGGGGTGAGGGACGTGGTGGTGGTGTGATCAAGGTTGGTATTGTCGGAGGAACAGGCTACACGGGGGTTGAACTCCTGCGATTGCTTGTTCAGCATCCGGATGTCGAATTGACCACCATCACTTCCCGTGGTGACGCGGGCGTGGCGGTTTCTGACCTATTTCCCAGCTTGCGGGGACGGGTTTCGCTAAAGTTTGTCGATCCTGCCGAAGCACCTCTGACCCACTGCGATGTGGTGTTTTTCGCCACACCCAACGGGATTGCCATGCGCGAAGCGCGTGGCTTGTTAGAGGCAGGGGTGCGCGTGATCGACCTGTCGGCTGATTTTCGACTGACGGACGTGGCCACTTGGGAAAAGTGGTATGGCATGACCCATGCGTCCAAGGAGCTTTTGCCCGAGGCGGTGTATGGCCTGCCGGAAGTCAACCGCGAAGCCATTCGTCATGCGCGTCTGGTAGCGAACCCAGGTTGTTATCCCACGGCGGTTCAGTTGGGGTTCCTGCCCTTGATCGAATCAGGATGTGTCGATTGCACTACCTTGATTGCCGATGCTAAATCAGGCGTATCGGGGGCTGGACGCAAGGCAGAAATACACAGCCTGTTTGCAGAAGCTTCCGACAATTTCAAGGCTTATGCGGTTTCAGGGCATCGGCACTTGCCGGAAATTCGCCAGGAACTCTCTCTGAGAGCCAAGGCTGAGATAGGTCTGACGTTCGTGCCGCACTTAACCCCCGTGATTCGGGGAATTCACGCGACGCTCTATGCACGCATCACGCGTGAAGAAGATTTTCAAGCTCTTTTTGAGCACCGATTCTCATCAGAACCTTTTGTGGACGTATTACCTTGGGGAAAGCATCCTGAGACGCGTTCCGTGCGGTCTTCCAATATTTGTCGGATGGCTGTTCATCGACCCCAGGGAGGCGATACCCTTGTGGTGTTGTCTGTCATTGATAATTTAGTCAAAGGAGCCGCCGGGCAGGCGGTGCATAACATGAACCTCATGTTCGGTTTCGACGAATGTTCCGGCCTCACCCAAGTTCCAATTTTGCCCTGACGCTGCGCCGACTGCGCAGACACTTTGGCATTTCCGCCCCAAAGATGGCGGTGCGGACTCACGTGCCTTGGCCTTGGCGTGCGTTGGGGATGATTGTCATTATTGCTACTGCACTGGCACTCTCCGGTTGGATCTATGACGCAGGGATGCGTTTTGCCGGGTTTAACCGCAGCCTGACAGAACATGAAATTGGGCAGCTTCGGGAACAAGTTGCCACCATGACGGAAGAGACGGTGCATTTGCGAAATGCGGTGAGTGCGGGCGATAGTAAACTTCAGATTGAACATACCGCCTTGCAAGAAATTATGGGTCAGATGAAGGCGTTGGAAGAGGAAAACATTCGCCTCAAGGAAAAATTGGCCGAATCCGAGAACTTGGCACGAATTCAAGGACATGCCCCAACTCGCCCTTCGATTAAAGCCGTCAGCAAGTGATACTATGCGGGCGAATGTGGACGTTCATCGGTTCAGCATGGCCGCATTAACGATCCATGGCCGATTGCCACCCTCGGTAAATGGAACAGGTCATCATCGGCATGGGTTGTTCCACGCTAAAGTTGCGCAACGTATTCATCTAATTAAGGAGAGTGACCATGTTCTTCCCAACATCCAACAAACCGCAAGCGCGCATCGACAGCCTGATCGGGGCAGGAACCACGATTACGGGCAATATCAACTTTACGGGAGGGCTTCGCATCGATGGAGAGATCAAGGGTAATCTGCGATCCACCGGCGATGCACCGAGTACCTTGGTGGTCAGTGAACATGCCAAGATCGAGGGGGAGGTCAGCGTGTCCCACATGATTATCAACGGGATGGTGATCGGCCCGGTCCGCTCCAGTGAATTCTTGGAACTTCAGGCACATGCTCGTGTAACAGGGGATCTTGAATACAACACGATCGAAATGCATCTAGGCGCGGTTGTTCAGGGACGTTTGGTTCATCAGGGTAGCCAGCAAGCTACGGCAAAGCCCGTAGAACTGAAGCTAGCCGCCAATAATCAATAACAGGAGAATTTTATGACCATCATTTTTACGGACAATGCGGTGAGCAAAGTCAAGACGTTGATCGAAGAGGAAGGCAATGCTGATCTCAAACTGCGCGTTTTTGTACAGGGAGGCGGCTGTTCTGGCTTCCAATATGGATTTTCGTTTGAAGAGACTGCAGGAGAAGACGATACCGCCATCGAAAAAGACGGCGTTACCTTATTGATTGATTCGATGAGCTATCAGTATCTGGTCGGTGCGGAAATTGATTACGTCGAAGGATTGGAAGGCTCCAACTTTGTGATTAAAAACCCGAACGCCAAGACCAGTTGTGGGTGTGGATCGTCATTTTCCTGCGGTTAATGTGAACCCTGATGTCCTCTACGACCTCCCTGAACGGGGGGTTGCGCGTATTAGTATCAACCGACCGGAACGGCGCAATGCCTTTCGTCCGGAAACAGTGAATGAACTGATGGACGCGTTCACTCGCGCCCATCGTGATCCCGACGTGGGGGTCATCATTCTGACCGGTGTTGGGTCGGAGGCTTTCTGTGCGGGAGGCGATCAGAAAGTGCGTGGGACGGATGGGGGGTATCACGACGAAGCGACAAACACTCCTCATCTCAACGTGTTGGATTTGCAAATGCAGATACGTCGTTGCCCGAAGCCGGTGGTCGCTATGGTGGCCGGTTATGCGATAGGGGGCGGACATGTATTGCATCTGGTGTGCGATTTGACCATCGCGGCCGATAACGCCCGTTTCGGGCAGACAGGCCCTCGCGTGGGTAGTTTCGACGCGGGGCTGGGGGCCGGATTGATGGCCCGCACGATTGGCATGAAACGTGCCAAAGAAATCTGGTTTCTTTGTCGGCAATACGATGCGCAACAAGCCCTCGACTGGGGGCTAGTCAATGCGGTGGTGCCCCTGGCACAACTGGAAGAAGAAACGCTCCGCTGGTGTCGAGACATGTTGAAATTATCGCCGACTGCGTTGCGATTGATGAAAGCCGGTTTCAATGCCGACACCGATGGGTTGGCGGGTATTCAGGAGTTGGCAGGCAATGCCACTGGACTTTTTTATATGACCCCTGAAGGGCAGGAAGGCCGGGATGCCTGGCTTGAAAAACGCCCTCCGGATTTTGCGCCTTATCACCGTCGACCTTGACCATGAATAAATTTCTTACCGTGGATGCTGCTCTGGTGCTGGTGCTGTTGGGATTGGGGGCAGCGGG
Source organism: Rhodocyclaceae bacterium (assembly GCA_030689585.1). Classification (GTDB taxonomy): domain Bacteria; phylum Pseudomonadota; class Gammaproteobacteria; order Burkholderiales; family Rhodocyclaceae; genus Nitricoxidivorans. The sequence continues at coordinate 7,449 of JAUYFZ010000228.1, forward strand.
GTGGTGGTGGTCCCCGTACTTTCTGCCGCAAGCCGACGTGACAGCGACCCCGGTTGCAGGGTGTGATCTGCATCAGGGGCCGTGTCGGGCCATTTTGTCGGGAGAGGGGGGAGAGGGCGGGTTTCTGGAATTGTCCATCGAACCACGTCCCATTCCATTCGTTAAACCTTTGTCGGTGACGGTGACGTTTTCTGGAATCGACGCACGAAAGGTGGACATTGATTTTTCGGGCAGAGATATGAACATGGGTTACAACCGTCCCCCGCTGGTTGTCGAGAGTCCTAACCGTTTTATCGGAGGAGCCACGCTTCCCGTCTGCATTACCGGCAAGATGGCATGGAAAGCAACCGTGTTGGTTGAAAACGATCAGGGGCAACGAATTGTCGCCCCCTTTCAGTTTGAATAATTAGTGTCCCTTGATGGTGTGTTTTCCGTTCTCAAAGCTGACATCGGCATCCAGAAAATACGCCGTGATGCCTTCACCCAGCAGTTTGACGGTATCGTAGGCTTCTCCTGAGCGCGCTCCTGTGGAGCAGGTAAAGACGATGGGTTTGCCTTTCGGCAGATCGCCCAGCCGTTTTTCAATCTCGCCGATGGGAATAGGGAGCGCACCGGGGAACGTCCCTTTTTTGACATCTTTCTCGTCGCGCACATCCACGATCTGAATGAGCGTTGGGTTCTCCTTCAGGATGGGTTCAAAAGAAGCGATGCTGATGCTGCCTTTGTCTTTACCCTGTTCAATGGTCGCTGAACTGCTGGAGGTGGCCGCACCTGCCGCTGTTGCAGCGGGCGCACCTCCTGTTGCTGCCAGCCAAGCGGGGTATCCCTCATGGAAAACAACCACGTTTTTGTAGCCTAGTGCAATGGCCTTGTCGGCAGACTTATGGGAAAGATCGCACTTCAATCCGCCGCAGAAAAAAACCAGAGGTTTGTTTTTGTCGGTGGGTAGCTTATCCGTCAGCTTGTCGAATTTACTGTCGGAGATATTGATGGCTCCCGGAATGGTGCCAGCGTTAAAGGGACGTTCTGGACGCGAATCAACCAATACGAAATCCGCTTTTGTTTCAATCAGCTTCTGGACATGAGCGAGGTTGACAGCAGTGACTTCGGCGATGGCCGAAAGTGGCAGCAGCAACGACACCGCAGTAATAATTTTCAAAATGAATGACGAACGCATGATGTAATCCTCCTGTTGATGATCCTATTGATGAATCTAATCCCCCTCCGCACGCAGATTCTACCCTGAAGCCTGCATTACCATGCGCAGGGCTGAAAAACTTTGGTCGAATAGGCGTTCTAGGGCGGCACCGAAATAGGGCATGGAGAGCAATAAGACGACAAAACCGGCGGTGATGGTGACAGGGAAACCTACCGCGAATAGGTTGAGTTGAGGAGCGACACGAGCCAAAACCCCCATGGCGACGTTGACGATTAGAAGGGCCGCAATCATGGGCAGTGCCAGAAGCAATCCTGTGGCAAACAGCGTGCTGGCCCACGCCATAAGGGGCGTGAGTCCGCTAGTCGCAAAGGGGGTTGACACGACAGGCAGCAGCGTAAAACTTTCCACCAATACCGACAGGGCAAGCAGATGAGCGTTCATGGCCAAAAAGATCAGCATGGACAGCAGTGTTAGAAATTCCGTCACAACGGGCGTTTGTCCTGCCGTTTGGGGGTCGTAGAAAACGGCAAAAGACAGACCCATTTGCAGACCGATCAACTCACCGGCCACGTCAATGGCGGCCAAGGCCAGACGCAGCGTAAATCCCATGAGCACGCCGATCAGGGTTTGATTGATGAGGATCAAAATTCCCGTCCAAGATCCCGCGGAGACCGCAGGCATAGGGGGGATAACGGGAACCACCGCCATGGCAATGGCTAATCCGACGATCAGGCGCAGTCGCATGGGAAGCGCTGCGTTACTGAAAACGGGCGCGGCGGAAAGAAGCCCCAAAATGCGTGACAGAGGAAAAATGAAGGCGACAAGCCAAGCATCAAGTTGAGTGGACGTGATGCTCAACATAAAACATTACCCGATGAAAGTGGGAATGGCCTCATACAAACGCCGCATGTAATCCGTAAGTAGTGTAATCATCCAAGGGCCGGCCACTAACAGCGTCACAAAAATGGCGACAACCTTGGGCACGAAAGAGAGCGTAGCTTCGTTGATTTGGGTCGCGGCCTGAAAAATGCTGACGATCAATCCGACCGCCAGAGCTGCGATGAACAGCGGGGAGGAAACCACGAGCAATACTTCGATGGCGCCGCGTCCGATTTCAATGACAGTGGTAGGGGTCATGGGTTGTCGCTAGCCGAAACTAACCACCAACGAACTGATAATCAGGTTTCAGCCGTCGACCAATACAAACAACATGATCTTGAAGGGTAAGGAGACGATAACGGGCGACATCATCATCATGCCCATCGACATCAATACGGAGGCAACTACCATGTCGATGATCAGAAAGGGAATGAAGATAATGAAACCAATCTGGAAGGCGGTTTTAAGTTCTGAGGTGACAAAAGCAGGGATCAATACGCGCATGGGAATTTCTTCTGCGGTGGTCGGTTTTTGAGCACGGGCCACTTTGGTAAAGAGAGCCAGATCAGGGTCGCGGACCTGTTTTAGCATGAAGGCGCGCAGTGGAACGGCTCCCCGGTCGAGGGCTTCGTTGAAGCTGATCTTGTTTTCGGAAAGAGGCAGGTAGGCATCGGCATAAATTTTGTCACCGACGGGGGCCATGATGAAGAACGTCAAGAATAGAGCCAGACCGACCAACACTTGATTGGGGGGCGAGGTTTGAGTGCCCAGCGCGTGACGTAGCAAAGAGAGCACGATGATGATGCGAGTGAAACTGGTCATCATCAATAAAATAGCGGGTAGAAAGGTGAGGGCTGTCAGCATCAACAGCGTCTGGATGGAGAGCGACCACTGGGTGCCTCCCCCCGGAACGGCCGCACTGGTGAGGGCGGGTAGCACCTGCGCGAAGGCGATGCTGGGGATCCATAACAGAAGAAATAGCAAGACCCCCATCCCCCTCCCAGCCTCCCCCTTGAAGGGGGAGGAGCATCTCTCCCTCCCCTTCAAGAGGGAGGAGCATCTCTCCCTCCCCTTCAAGGGGAGGGTTGGGGAGGGGATGGGGTGAACCATGTAACGAGAACTTCCGCAACAATTAATACGCGGCATGATTGCGTAACTCATTTGCGTAACAGGAGTGTTAAGCGCGTGGCGAAATCGGTGGCCGTCGGCGGAGCGGACGGCAAGTCCTGACGCGGAATTTCGGCCAACGTGGAGACTTGACCCGGAGCAACCCCCAAGACGAGCCAAGAACTACCCACTTCCAAAATGACCACGCGTTCGCGCGGGCCGACTGCGGTTGCGGTCACGATTCGCATCAACCCTGCCGTTTGTCCTTGGGGCGCACCCAAGCGTTTCAGGAGCCACAGGCTGCCTAAGAGCAGGGCAAATACAACGAATAGGCTAAGGCCGAGTTGGAAAGTCATAATGACCGATCATAGCGAGGCCATGCCGGATCAAAAGCGAGATTACCTAGGGAAATTACCGGTGAATCTTCTTCATCCGCTCCTGCGGGGTAATGATGTCGGTCAGCCGGATGCCGAATTTTTCATTGACGACGACCACTTCACCTTGGGCAATTAACGTGCCATTGACGAGTACGTCCATGGGTTCCCCGGCCAGTCCGTCGAGTTCTACGACGGAACCGTGCGCCAACTGGAGCAGGTTTCGGATCGAAATCCGGGTACGCCCCAGTTCCACGGTCAGGTGGACGGGAATGTCCATGATCATTTCGAACCCTTGCACCGTACCTGATCCTGGCGCATCCCCGCCCAGTGATCCGAAAATCTGAGCGGGTTTGGCCGCCGAGGCGGTTGAGGCGGTGGCCGCAGAATCCGCCGCAGCCTGTTCGCCCATGGCGGCTGCCCAATCGTCTAATTCGCCTTGATCTTCGCTCATGATGGGGTTCCTGATTCTTCCTGTGCAAGAAAACGTTCTATTTGAAGGGCATATTGGCCATTACGCACCCCATAACGACAAGCCATGATGGGCACGCCGTCGACTCTAACGGGGACTTCTTCTTCAATGGCAATGGGCATGATGTCGCCGACTTTCAAGTTCATGATGTCGGCCAGCGTGATTTTTCTAGAGGCCAACGGCACTTCTAATTCGACTTCTGCCTCTTGTAATTGCCTAGTCAACATCGAAGTCCAGCGTGAATCCTGACCGGCCTGTTCGCTGTGCATACTGCTGTAGAGGACATCCCGGATGGGTTCCACCATGGCATAGGGCAGGCAAACGTGCATTTCCGCCGAGTTGCCCAACAGTTCTAGGCTGAAGGTAAAGGCCACCACGATCTCGGAAGGCGTGGCGATATTGGCAAACTGCGTGTTCATCTCTGAACGGACGTAGTCGAAATTGATTTCGAAGACAGGTCGCCAAGCGTTTTCATATTCGGTGCAGACCACATTGAGCAACCCTTGGATGATGCGCTGTTCTGTGGTCGTGAAATCGCGCCCTTCGACACGGGTATGGAAACGCCCATCTCCGCCGAACATGCTATCGACGACAAGAAAGACCAGATTGGGGTCGAAAACGATCAAACCGATGCCGCGCAAGGGTTTGATGGTGACCAGATTGAGGTTGGTCGGCACCACAAGATTGCGGACGAATTCGCTGTATTTCTGTACGCGGATCGGCCCTAGCGAAACTTCTGCCGTGCGGTGCATGTAGTTGAACAGACCAATGCGCAGCAACCGAGTAAATCGCTCATTGATGAGTTCGAGCGTGGGCATCCGTCCCCGCACGATCCGTTCCTGCCGGCCCAGATCGTAGGTTTTAACCCCGCCGCTGTCCTCTTCGGGCGGGGCTTCTTCCTCGACTTCGCCGGTGACTCCCTTTAATAGGGCATCGACTTCATCTTGAGAGAGAAAATCTTGAGCCATGGATTAGTTACTGGATGATGAAAGAAGTAAACAACACAGCCTGAACGGGATCATTAGGGCCGGCCGGGGTGATCTCGAGAGTGGTTTCTTCGGGTTCAACTTCGGGTTCTGCTTCTTTTCCTTTTTTCTTCGACTTCTTGGGCGGTGGTGCGGGAGGGACCAATATTTTGTTAATCGTCATCCGCATCTCATCGGATAATTTCTGTACGCCTTGCGGTGTGGCCAGTTCTGCGGATTTTTTCGAGGAGAGGATCAACAGCACCTTATGTCGAATTTCCGGCATATAAGCTTTAACGTGCTCACCTACCTCAAGGGTAAGTACG
>JAUYFZ010000229.1 GCA_030689585.1 Rhodocyclaceae bacterium
GGAACTTGGTGCGTCTCTTTTCCCATGTGCAATCAACAAGTTAAAAGATGTGTGCATACGTTAGCCTTCAAGGGGAGGGAGGCCGCAACAACCGCTTCGATTACCCACTACAAACCACATAGAGCCTGATTTCCTGAAGCGGCCAGCGAGGTTTTACGGCAAACGCACCGGGCGAGGTTGCACCCGACTTATCCATCATCAACCGTTGTGCGCCACAGAACGCAATCATCGCGCCGTTGTCCGTGCATAAATCCAGTTCTGGGTAGTAGACCCGAAGGCCCAGCGTTGCCGCACGGCGATCTAATCGTTCGCGCAAACGTCGGTTGGCCCCCACGCCTCCGGCCACCACGAGGCGCGTCAAGCGGCAATGTTGCACGGCATCCAATGCCTTGACCGTCAGCACTTCGGTGGCCGCTTCCTGAAATTCCCAAGCCAGATCCGCCCTGCGATCAGGGGGTAATCGCTGTATTTGAAGCAGCACCGCTGTCTTTAATCCTGAAAAACTAAACCGAAAATCTCCACTGTCGATCATGGGACGGGGCAGGCGAATCTCGCTGGCCCCTCCCTTCAAGGCCAAATCGGCCAGGGCCGGTCCGCCGGGATACCCTAATCCGAGCAATTTGGCGGTTTTATCGAACGCCTCGCCTGCGGCATCATCTTGAGATTCACCGAGCAATTCATACGCCCCGACTTGCGTTACGCGCATCAGTTGCGTATGCCCCCCCGACACTAACAAAGCCACGAACGGAAACGGTGGCGGATCACGAGACAGCAGAGGGGAGAGCAGGTGCGCCTCCATGTGATGAACCGGAACGACGGGGACGGACAAGGCGAGGGCCAGGGATTGCGCAAAACTGGCGCCTACCAGCAAGGCCCCCGCTAAGCCCGGTCCGGCGGTATAGGCAATCGCATCAATCTCTTCCTTCACCGCGCCTGCCTTGGCCAACACCTCTTCCAACAAAGGAATGATCCGCCGAATATGGTCGCGAGAAGCCAGTTCCGGCACGACACCACCATACTCATTGTGCAGGGCAATTTGAGAATGGAGCGCGTGGGAACGCAAGCCGAGCGCGGTGTCAAACAGCGCAACGCCGGTTTCATCACAGGAAGATTCGATACCCAAAACAAGCATGGTGCGATTCTAATTGACAGTCCGCTAAAAACCCTTACAATCCGCCGCCTTCCAGAACCTAATTAGGATAATCGCAATGCCTGGTATCCGTCTCAAAGAAAATGAACCTTTCGAGGTCGCCATCCGCCGCTTCAAGCGCACCATCGAAAAAGCCGGCACCATCACTGAACTGCGTTCGCGCGAGTTTTATGAAAAGCCCACGGCTGAACGCAAGCGCAAGCTGGCCGCCGCCGTCAAGCGTCATCACAAACGCATTCGCAGCCAGACCTTACCGCCCAAGCTCTACTAAAAGCCAGGTCGCAATACCGCTGACCTCTGGCATTCACCGGAGGATGTCGGTGTGATTCCAGACAGTTTTATCCAGGAGCTACTCGCCCGTATCGACATCGTCGAGGTAGTCGAACGGCATGTGCCCTTGCGGAAAGCAGGGATCAACTACTCGGCCTGTTGTCCTTTTCATTCAGAAAAGACCCCGTCCTTCACCGTCAGCCACAGCAAGCAGTTTTATCACTGCTTTGGCTGTGGTGCCCACGGAAGTGCCATCGGATTCCTCATGCAGTATGTCGGCATCGGTTTTATCGATGCGGTGGAGGAATTGGCGCACAGCATTGGCCTCTCGGTCCCCCAGGTTTCCGAACGACTTCATGCCGAACGGGCGAAGAAAGCACCGCTCACGGACATCATGGCGCTGGCGGCTCAGTTCTATAAAAACCAACTCAAAATCTCCCCCAAAGCCATCGAGTACCTGAAGGGTCGGGGGTTGACCGGCGAAATCGCGGCGAAATTCGGCCTTGGTTACGCACCGGATGCGTGGCAGGGATTGCAGAACGCATTCCCTGGCTATGAAAAAGAAACCGCCCTGACTGAATGCGGTCTGGTCATTTGCAATGACCAAGGACGACGCTATGACCGCTTTCGTGACCGAATCATGTTCCCCATCCTGGATCAACGGAGCAATGTGATCGGCTTCGGCGGCAGGATTCTGGATCAGGGGGAGCCAAAATATCTCAACTCCCCAGAAACGCCGCTGTTCGAGAAGGGGCGCGAGCTGTATGGCCTGACGCAGGCGCGTTCCTCCATTCGTGAAACCGATACCGTCATCGTCGTCGAAGGCTATATGGACGTGGTGGCCTTGGCCCAGCATGGCATCTCCAACGCTGTCGCCACGTTGGGGACGGCGACAACCCCAACCCATCTGCAAAAACTTCTGCGTCAGGCAGGGAAAGTCGTTTTTTGTTTCGATGGAGATGCCGCCGGTCGAAAAGCGGCTTGGCGTGCCGCAGACATGAGCCTCGAACAGGTCGCCGATGACAAATCCATCGGATTCATTTTTCTGCCGACCGAACATGATCCCGATAGTTTCGTGCGCGCAGAAGGGGCGGAGGCCTTTCGTCGCCTAGTGGCTCAACCTCTATTACTCAGCGATTACCTGTTGCAGATGATGCGCTCCCGTGTTGATCTGTCCACTCATGAAGGTCGGGCCGGGCTGATTTCGGAGGTTAAACCCCTGCTTCAGCGATTAGCGGCCCCTCTGCTTCGGGTTCAACTGACCAAGGCCATTGCAGAAGCCGCCGCTCTGACACAAGCCGAAACAGAAGCCGCCTGTGGCTTGAAACCGCTGGCCCGTGGGCGGCGAGGACTGCCGCGCCAGACCCGTAGGCTGGAAATTTCCACCCACCGCACCCTGTTGCGGGCCGTGATCATGCAACCCGCCCGTGCGGCACGGATTCCACTGGAACGAATCTCCCATGACTCGCAGGAATCCGCCACACTCCATGCCATCGTCAATGATGTGACGCAGGGGAAATTGCCGACTCGCAGCAATGCGGGTCATCTGGATGAGTTTTATCGAGATACCCCTCACCAACGCCTCATTGCCGATGTTGTCCTGACGCTACCGGAAATTGGCGAAAATGAAGACAGCCTTGAACAGGAATTCAACGATGCGATCAACAGCATTTCTCGTGACGAAATAACACAGTCGATCCGGGCAGAAACAGCCGCTGCCCAAACACGCCCCTTCACCACGGCCGATGCCCAACGGCTGAAAGAACTGTTGTCTAAGAAGAACTCTGCGAAAAATCGGGTATAATCGCCGGTTTCCAAAATTCAGGGGGAACCCATGCCTAAGGAAGCCCCAGCCCCATCAGAATCGATGCCTGTTGCCAAAGCGAAATCCGCCCCTAAGAGTGTGCCGGCTAAAAAGTCAGCCCCCGATAAATTGCCAAAAGTCGTTGAGGTGGACGTGATCGAAGTTAAGACGACCGATGCCGTCTCTTCCTCGAAGCGTGGCAAAAAAACAGCCGATAAAACAGCCGCCCCCGTTCAACCACAAGACATTGAAACGCGGCGCACTCAGTTAAAAACGCTCATTTCACTCGGCAAGGAACGGGGTTACCTGACCTATGCGGAAATCAACGACCACCTTCCCGATAACCTCGTGGATGCCGAACAGATCGAATCGATCACGTCGACCTTCAACGACATGGGGATCAAGGTATTCGATGAAGCCCCCGTGGCAGAAGACCTGCTGCTGGTAGAACAGGCCGCCGCCACGGCGGATCAGGAAGCCGTTGAAGCAGAAGCGGAACAGGCATTGGCGACCGTTGAAGCCGACTTCGGTCGCACGACCGACCCTGTGCGCATGTACATGCGTGAAATGGGATCGGTGGACCTCCTCACGCGGGAAGGTGAAATCGAAATTGCCAAGCGCATTGAAGATGGTTTGAAGCACATGGTCTTGGCCATTGCGGCCTGCCCGACTACCATCGCGGAAATTCTCGACATGGCGGCCAAGGTTTCTCGCGATGAAATGCGTATTGACGAACTAGTCGATGGGCTGATTGATCCGAATGCACCCATTGAGGCACTTGACATGCCTCTCCCGAAAGTCGTCAATCCTAGTATCGAAAAAACCAATGAAGAAGATGAGGAAGCCGACGAGGAAGCCGAAAATGCACGGCTGGCCGCTTCGCTTCTACAGCTCAAGCTGGAAGCACTGGAACACTTCTCAAACATCCAGCAGCACTACACCCGGATGACGGCCGCACTGGATAAAAAAGGCTCCCAGGACAAAGCCTACCTCCGTATCCAAAAACAGATTTCCAATGAATTGATGCATATCCGGTTCACCGCACGCACCATTGAACGTTTATGCAACGGCGTGCGCAGCATGGTGGAGGCCACACGCAGCCACGAACGCAGGATCATGCACATTTGCGTCGACAAAACGCACATGCCACGCCAGCACTTCATCAAGGTTTTTCCGGGTAACGAAACCAACATAGATTGGGTGAAGCAGGAATTGCAATCCAAGCAGGCTTATTGCGCACAGATGATGAGGACAGCACCGGCCATTCTGGAAGAGCAGCAAAAACTCATCGACCTGCAAAACCGGATCGGTATTCCTCTCAAGGAACTCAAGGACATCAACAAACAGATGTCCACCGGCGAGGCCAAGGCCCGGCGCGCAAAACGTGAAATGACCGAGGCCAACCTTCGTCTGGTGATTTCGATTGCCAAGAAATACACCAACCGTGGCCTCCAGTTCCTCGATCTCATCCAAGAAGGCAACATCGGTTTGATGAAAGCGGTGGACAAATTCGAATATCGTCGGGGTTACAAATTTTCAACCTACGCGACCTGGTGGATCCGTCAGGCCATTACCCGTTCCATTGCCGATCAGGCACGCACGATCCGAATCCCTGTGCACATGATCGAAACCATCAACAAGATGAACCGGATCAGTCGGCAGATTCTCCAGGAAACCGGTCATGACCCCGATCCGGCCACGTTGGCCATCAAGATGGAGATGCCGGAAGACAAGATTCGCAAGATACTCAAAATTTCCAAGGAACCCATTTCGCTGGAAACCCCCATTGGAGACGATGATGATTCGCATCTGGGCGACTTCATCGAAGATCATTCCGTATTGGCCCCCGCCGATGCCGCCTTATTCGCCAGCCTGCGCGAAGTCACCAAAGGCGTGCTGGACAGCCTAACCCCACGGGAAGCCAAAGTATTGCGGATGCGCTTCGGCATCGAAATGAATACCGACCATACCCTAGAAGAAGTCGGCAAACAATTCGATGTCACCCGCGAGCGTATTCGTCAGATCGAAGCAAAAGCCTTACGCAAACTGCGCCATCCTTCGCGCTCTGAAAGACTGCGAAGTTTCTTGGATGGGGCAGAATAGTTGCAATCTGTTTTCGGGCCTGTAGCTCAGTTGGTTAGAGCAGAGGACTCATAATCCTTTGGTCCACGGTTCAAGTCCGTGCGGGCCCACCAGAATTACCAGACCAGACGTTGCTCTGGTCTTTTTTTGTTCGCCCGAAATCGAAGAAGCCAGTCAGGGCGAACTCGACAGCAAAGGCCGCGCCTTCGAGACCTTCATGACTGGCTTTTTTAGAGGCGAATTCGGCCAGTACTTCACCCCGCGAAAAATCGTCCAGTTCATCGTCGATTCCCTGCCGATCAGCAATGAAAGCCTCGTGCTGGATACCAGCTGCGGCAGTGTCTGAATGAAAAAGAGGGAGACTTGAATGAGCAAACGCAATCCCCCGCAGCCTTCCAAATTCAGGGCTGGGTCATGGATGTGGATCGCCTGAAGAGCGGCGGCAGCGTGCTGACCGAAGATTTTTTCGAGCGGCAGTTGGAGAAGATACGGGAAATCCGGCTTTCCGAACGTAAGTCAGACAGGTTGAGTCGGGATCCGAGTCAGGTAACAACCGTGAATAGTTCACATCCGATTGATCCCGGTATCCGCATCGACATACAGGCGCGTCTGGCGGGCATCGAAATAGAATACGGCGTACGGGTGCTTTATGCCTGCGAGTCGGACAGCCGTGGGTGGGGTTTCGCGTCGCCCGACAGTGATTACGACGTGCGCTTCATCTACGTTCATCCGCTGCCGTGGTATCTACAGGTCAGCATCCGGCGTGACGTGATTGAGATTCCGATCTCCGACGAACTCGACATCAACGGATGAGAGTTGCGCAAGGCACTGCAATCAGAGAATACTCGCCTGATCTCGCTGCCACTGCAAAAAGCACCGTGCGAGAAGAAACAGGCGATGCGTTTTTTCGTGTGGGATGAGCCACGGGTGATCGGCTGCGCCGAAAACTATCCCAATCACATCGCGCTTCGACGCGCTTGCCTAGATGCCACGTTCAGGTCGTTGTTTTACTCCCGTTTTTGACAAAACCGGATAAACTGACGAATAAGGAGAGTTAAATATGACCATGGCACTCACATTCGATACGTTCAAATTCATTGAGAAGCTGGAAAATGCAGGGGTTTCACGCGCACAGGCCAAGGCAGAAGCGGAGGTTCTTACGGAGATTTTTTCCACGAACGCCGCTGAACTGGCGACAAAGGGAGATATTCGAGAGTTAAAGGGCGATATTCGCGCACTGGAGGACCGAGTGAACGGAAAATTTGCAACACTCGAAGAACGAATTAACGGAAAGTTCAGTCTGCAACAGTGGATGATAGGGTTCTCTCTGGCTCTCAACATCGGGGTTTTTCTGAAAATCATGGGGCCTTGAGTTATCCCCAAATTCTGTGGACAAAGCCCGGGTTTCCGGGCTTTTTTCTTGATCCCAAGGGACGGACTACATGAGTACGTCAAGGTATTCAGTGAATTTGCGCATAATTCAAGTCGCATTGAGTCGGCTACGTGGAAAGGTGAAAATTTATGCCATCTGGTAGCACCATTAACCGTGAATTAGATTTGTCGTAGGGCGGGGATCGATAATTTTCGAGTGCATGACCTCCGTCATCCCTGCGCTTCTTGGCTGGTCAGTGCGGGTGTTCCGCTCTTGGAGGTATCTCCTGAAATGAAGCAACTATCTGAATTACTTGGTCGGAGTGATAGGATTTGAACCTACGACCCCTGCGTCCCGAACGCAGTGCTCTACCAGGCTGAGCCACACTCCGACAATTGTTTCAACGGCTGTTTTCATTTTAGTGCCGACGGGCTACGGCAAAGGCGGCGCATTGTATCAGAGCATCCTTGTAAGCGGTAGCAGGGAGTTCGCTTAACGCATCAACGGCATGCTTGGCTTCTTTTTCCGCGACAGATCGAGCAACTTCCAAGGCCCCTGATTCCTGCACAGCTTTCAGAATTTCCGGGAAGTTGTCGCGCCCACCTTCTTCGAGAGCATGTCGAACGCACCTCGCCTGTTCCGGTGTGCCTTTTTGCATGACATGAATCAAGGGCAGGGTCGGTTTGCCTTCTGCAAGATCGTCGCCTAGGTGTTTCCCTGTTTCGGCCTCATCACCGGAATAATCGAGCACATCGTCGACAATTTGAAAAGCGGTGCCCAAATGCATTCCGTAACGGGCTAGTCCTTCTTCCATCGCAGGACTTGCTTCGCCTAGAAGCGCACCAATCCATGCGGCTGCTTCAAAGAGTTTTGCCGTTTTGAAGCGGATGACCTGAAGGTATTCTTCGATGCTGATGTCGGCATTGTGGCAATTCATCAGTTGCAGAACTTCACCTTCGGCAATGATGTTGGTTGCATCGGACAGCACTTGCATGATCCGCAGGTTGCCCACATCCACCATCATCTGAAAAGCGCGGGAATACAAAAAATCGCCCACCAGTACGCTGGCCGCATTGCCAAAAAGTGCATTCGCCGTATCTTTGCCGCGTCGCAAGGCAGATTCGTCAACCACATCGTCATGCAGCAACGTGGCGGTATGAATGAATTCCACCACCGCAGCGAGATCATGATGATGGTTGTGGTGCGGACGGCCAGAATAACCCACAGCACCGGCTGACAGGAGTACCAGAGCGGGTCTCATGCGTTTGCCTCCGGCTGCAATGATGTATTCCGCCACCTGTCGAACCAGTACAACGTCCGAAGTTAAGCGTGCCCGAATGACGGTATCCACGGCGAGCATGTCGTCCGTGATGAGAGAGTAGAGTTTTGAAGGTTCCATCCCCGTATTCTCTGCTAAAATGCCCAGCTCTTTCAATAGGAGTCCATCATGTATGCGGTCATAAAAACCGGCGGTAAGCAATATCGCGTCGCAGCCGGCGAAAAACTTAAAATAGAACAGATACCGGCAGAAGTGGGCGCAGAGATTACACTTGACCAGATTCTCATGGTCGGCGAAGGGGAATCCGTTCAATTCGGTGCTCCCTTCATCGCAGGTGCCAAGGTGACGGCGAAAGTCGTTTCGCAGGGTCGGCACGACAAGGTCAAGATTTTCAAAATGCGTCGACGTAAGCATTATCAAAAACATCAAGGCCATCGCCAGAATTACACTGAGATCGAAATCAGTGGAATTTCTGCTTAACGGGAGTCAAAAACCATGGCACACAAAAAAGCAGGCGGTAGTTCGCGTAACGGCCGCGATTCAGAATCAAAACGCCTAGGCGTTAAACGCTATGGCGGCGAAGTCATTCCTGCTGGCAACATCATCGTCAGGCAGCGCGGGACAGAGTTTCATCCGGGTGAAAACGTCGGAATGGGCAAAGACCACACGCTGTTTGCCAAAGTGATGGGGACGGTCGAATTTATGATCAAGGGGGCCGCACGACGTAGAACGGTTCGCGTTGTTCCCGTTGCGATTGCAGCAGTAGCAGCCTGATTCCCATGTAGCTAAAAAAAGCCCTATCCTGTGCGATAGGGCTTTTTCCATTTTTAAGGATGCCATGAAGTTTTTCGACGAAGCCAAAATTGATGTCTACGCCGGTGACGGCGGCAATGGCGCGGCCACCTTTCGTCGGGAGAAATTTATCCCTCGCGGCGGCCCCAACGGGGGCGATGGCGGACGCGGCGGCAGCATCTGGGCGATTGCGGATTGCAACCTCAACACGCTGATCGACTATCGTTATATGAGAACCTTCCGAGCCGAACGTGGAGAAAACGGTCGCGGTGCCGATTGTTACGGCAAAGGCGGGGAGGATTTGGAAATGCGGGTTCCTGTCGGAACGGTGATGACCGATGTCGCCACCGACGAAATCATCGCCGATCTTGATTGCGATGGAAAACGCGCGCTCATTGCCGAAGGTGGCCGGGGCGGATTAGGGAATCTTCATTTCAAGACGAGCACCAATCGTGCGCCGCGCAAATGCACGGCGGGCAAGCTGGGTGAAATTCGTGAAATCCGCATGGAACTCAAGGTGTTGGCTGATGTAGGGCTGTTGGGTCTGCCCAATGCGGGAAAATCCACGTTCATTCGTGCCGTTTCATCGGCAAAACCCAAGGTGGCCGATTATCCCTTTACCACGCTCTATCCGAATCTGGGCGTGGTTCGTGTCGAACAGCATCGAAGTTTCGTCATTGCGGACATTCCCGGTCTGATCGAAGGAGCCGCCGAAGGTGCCGGGTTGGGGCATCGTTTTCTCAAGCATCTTCAAAGAACGGGGTTGTTACTGCACTTGGTCGACATTGCTCCTTTCGATCCAGAAGCCGATCCTGTGCGGGATGCCAAAGCCATTCTCGAAGAACTACGCAAATACGATGAGGCGTTGTATCAAAAGCCTCGCTGGCTTTTGATCAACAAGATCGACCTAGTGCCCGAAGAGGAACGTCCGGCTAGAATTGCAGCCTTGGTGAGTGGCTATGGTCAGGTAGAAAAACATTTCGTCATGTCGGCTATTTCCGGCGAAGGTTGTCGCGAAATCACCTTTGCGATCATGCGGTATCTTGAAGAGCGTCGCCCAGCCACGATCATTGAACCTATCGAAGAACCTATCGATGAATTTACCGAACCCATCCCCGATGAGATCGCTGATTACCCAGAGTAAGTGCCTTGTCGTTAAAGTGGGCAGCACCCTCGTGACCTGTGAAGGGGGACGAGGGGGGCTGGCACTGGATTTCATCGCCGATCTCACGCGGCAAATCAGTGTATTACACGAGGAAGGTCGACGGATATTGCTGGTGTCGTCCGGTGCCATCGCAGCCGGATTGCAGCGTTTGGGATGGTCCCATCGTCCCAAGGCGATGCACAGCCTTCAGGCAGCGGCCGCTGTGGGACAGATGGGGTTAATCCATGCGTATGAAATCGCCTTCGCCAAACACAACCTCACGGCCGCACAAATTCTATTGACCCACGACGATCTGGCCGATCGCACTCGTCACCAAAACGCCCGTGCGACGTTGCAAACGCTCATGGAGCTTGGCGTAACTCCCATCATCAATGAAAACGACACTGTGGCGACCGATGAAATCAAGTTCGGAGACAACGACACGCTGGGTGCGATGGTCGCCAATCTGGTCAGTGCGAACGCACTCGTCATTCTGACGGACCAACCAGGGTTATACAGTCGAGACCCTCGCCTGCATCCAGAGGCCACCTTGATCGTGGAAGGCCGCGCCGATGATCCTCAATATGAATCCATGGCGGGGGGAACGGGTAGCCACATCAGCAAAGGCGGTATGATTACCAAAGTATATGCGGCACAGAGAGCGGCGGTCAGTGGCGCACACACCCTTATTGTAGGTGGACGTGAACCGGATGCTCTATTGCGTGCCATGCACGGTGAACCTATGGGTACGTTACTTTTTGCGAAAGTGAGTGGTGACACAAAATGACACGACGCTGGATAGTAATTTTTCTGACTTTGTTCATTCCTCTGACAGCCAATGCGGCTCGGCTGGGGAAACTCACCTTGTTTTCGGTACTCGGACAGCCGTTGGTCGCTGAGATTGAAGTCACCGCGACAGAGAGCGAGTGGCCTATGTTGACGGCGAAAATTGTGTTTCTGGACGGAACGGGCGGATCCGGTGTGTCTAATGAAAAAACATTGGCCCCCTTGGGATTGCAGGTCGTCGTCGAAAAGCGTGCGGGAGGCGCGCCTTTTCTCCGGGTGACTTCCGCGCAACCGGTCAAGGAACCCTTCATTGATCTTTTTGTCGAAATTCAGGGGCACTCCGAAAAGCGCGTGCACGAATACTCTTTTCTGCTTGAAGCGTCCGACACCCCTGTTTCGCAACCCGTCACAACCCCCCCTGTCGTGGCAACCCCGCCTGTCGGGGTGACCACGTTGCCTCCTTCCGAACCCGAACCACCTGCGAACGTGGTGGAATCACCTCCGCCGGCGGAGCACACACCCGTTCAAACGGAGCTTACCGCCACGACTAAACTCACCCCCGTATTAGCCTCCCGTCTCGTGAAGAAGGGAGACACGCTGGAAAAAATTGCACGAGAAACGATGGCCGAAGGAGTCACCCTAGTTCAAATGTTGGTGGCCTACCTTCGAGGAAATCCTGATGCCTTTGTGAACGGCAATATGAATCGTCTGCTGGCGGGTAAAACCCTGAACGTGCCAGACAAAACGGCGGCAGAAGCGGTCGACCGAAGTGAAGCGAGCAAGATTTTTGTTGTGCAAGCATCGGAATTCGATGCTTATCGGAGAAAACTCTCGGAACTGGTGACGGCCTCCCCTTCAGACGCAGCGTCTTCGCAATCCTCTTCAGGAAAGGTGCTTCCTCGTCCCCGTGATCCCCCCGCAGCAACGCCGCTCAAGGATCAACTCGACATTTCTCGCCGTCGTGATAAAGGCACGGCCACCTCACCAGAAGCGGACAAAGTAGCGCAGACGGAAAACAAGATCGCATCAGAACGCGCACTTCGGGAAGCCAACGAGCGTATCCAGATGCTTGAAAAAACAGTGGCAGATCTCAAGACACTGGCATCGTTACAAGCGGCCTCTCCCCCCGTTCAGCAACAGCAATCGCCACAGTCAGCCCCACCCTCTGCGTCACCATCGCAACCTACATCGTCTGCCGCTCAGCCGCCTTCTTCCTTGTCCAGTTTGTTGTCTGGCAACATCGGCATGGCGGCAGGCATCATTATGATGTTGTTATTGCTTGGTTTTCTGATGTATCGCTCTACCACAAAGCTAGGCTCCGATGCTGACTGGCGAGGGGATTAGATCGTAGGGTGTGTCTGCCCTGCTATGTGATTACTCTATAAACACAGTCGATCACCCAACGATTGTGCGGTTGTCACCTGCCCATAGTGTGGGAAGACATCCTTGCAAAAGACATCACGTTCGTCCTGTGTGCGACCAGTAATACAGTCTTCTATGAAGTGCACGGTAAAACCACGTTCCGCTGCAGAACGTCCGGTGGCATCGATACAAATGGACGCGATGCTGCCCAGCAGAACAACATCTTGGATACGATGTCGGCGAAGCTCATCTTCTAGGCCGGTATTCACAAAAGCATCGAACCCGCATTTGCCGGGTACGGAAAGAACGCGATGACACCACGGCTGCAATTCCTCGACGATATCAGAACCAGGAGTGCCTTCCTGAAAAGCACGGGCATCGCGAATTGCCGCCAGAATACCTGTTGCTTCACGAAGCTCTGCATAATCACAAGAGAAGAGAATCGACGTTTCGATCATCGTCACCTTCGTGGGGGCCAGACGTTTAACCAAGGCCACGGTGGTCGCCAGTGAATTTCGTACGTAGTCGGAGTTTTCCAGAAAATCATGCAACACGCCGTTGGGTGCGTAATAGTCGTTCTGAAAGCCGATCAAGATGAGCGCGGTGGTGGTCGGGTTCATGTTGCCTTTCGCATGGCACCGCCTTCAGCTATGGTGCTACCCCGGGAAATAGGGACATTGAGTTGTGAAGGCATGGGTAATTTGAGTAATTGATAAAGGTTAGTGAGGTTGCGTCGGTAGAGGCTATCAAAACTGGCCACGGCTTCCGCATGTTTGTAATAGCAAAACCACCAGAACCAGTCGGAGCTTTCTCAAATGGCTAATTGCGATTCGGCAGCCGTCATTTCTGTTTCAGAAAGACGGCCCGATGCGATGACTAGGTCGTAACTTTGTTTGGCCGCACACAAAAGATCCCAGGCACGGTTTTTCTCGGCATCGCCTATCCAGGTGGACAGGGTTCCATAGACCCAGCTTCCCGCCGTCAACCCTGGCAATTCATTCACAGGGGGAAGAGCGGGGCGGTTAATGAGTTCTGTGAATGTCGTGGAGCGGATCGTCGGATGTGTTTCCAAAAGGCCATAGAGGTCCTCGAAGAAATAATGTCCGTTATAGGGGTAATGCTCCCAGGCATTCTCACCATCTAACGCAATGCAGACGACGGGAGAATGATCGGGGGGGGCCGCAGCAAGGATGGTTTCGAGTTGACTGACCAGATGTCTGGCAGCATCCCGTCCGTGCCAATTGGCATATTCAAACCCGATGAGATCAGAGAGTCGTTCATCGCGGAAAAACAAGGTCAGGCCCGCTGCATCGGCGTAATACCAAGGTTCATGGGTGGCATGAGGAGGGAGTCGATTGGATAAAGTATTCCTGAGGACTCCTTCACCCGATGCAATCCAGCGACAACCGCCTTCTGCCATTTCGCGCAGAACAGGGGCGGAAATCGCGCCTTCTGCCGGCCACATGCCATTCGGCGGCGCACCAAAACGTCGGGCGTGGCTTTGCCGTGCCTGTTCAATTTGAATAGCCAGGCGAGCCCGCCCGCCGGGATACCCTGAAGCCAGTGGCAATGGAGCTTCTGGATGGGTTTCGCGGGCGGAGGAGAAATCGAGGAGAAGCGGAGCCAAAGGATGCGTGGCTGGAGTAGCCGACAATTCGATTTGACCTCGGTCCTGAAGGGCTTTGTAACGCGGCACGATGCTGGAGAGTGTGGTGCCGATCCATGCTAACAATTGCAGGCGGTCTTCTGACGTGTAGCCTTCGCCCTTGCTCATCAGGGTTGCGATAAGGGGGGCGGATCGTCGCTCAGTTTCTCCCGTCCAGGCTAGGTGATACCACATCACAAGATCGGCAAAATAGGCTTCGGAAAGATAAACTAGGGCCGCTTCTCCCTCTCTAGAGATGAGCAATTTATAGAGTTCATACAGTTGCCGGTAACGAGGAAAGGGTAAAAGCATGGTGTTGTGATTGCTACGAAAGCAGGCATCCAGCAACAACCTGCGATCTGCGGCAGTAATGCCTTCCAAGGAGGGGGCCGCCAGCAATCGCAACAACGGGTCTCGAAACTCATTCAGGGTGAATTGCTGGCAATAATCGTCAATCTGGTCGAGCAACACCGGCACAAAATTAACCACGGCATGCAGGAACGGATGACGCTCCAAATGCGCGGCCATATCGGTGTAATCCTTGATGGCATGGAGATATACCCAAGGCAGGACATGTTCGCCACTTATGTGGTCGCGGTAATCTGGCTGGTGCATGTGCCAGAGAAAAACCAAATCGAGATGTTTCTCGGTCATTGTTTCAGTCATTTTTTGTCAGCAGTGGGGAATGGAGTCGGCTGCCCAGCATTTCCGGCGTGACCAGCGTGATGCCGCCTGGCGAGACATGAAAGTGTTTCCGGTCTTCATCGGGGTCAAACCCGATCACCATGCCTTCAGGGATGCGGCAATTCTTGTCGATCACGGCCCGTTTGATGCGAGCACCCCGTCCAATATCCACTTTTGGCAGGATCACGGAATCTTCTACCTGCGCGTAGCTATGCACGTGAACGCGGGAGAACAGGAGCGATCGGTGAACGGTTGCACCGCTGATGATGTTTCCGCCCGACACCAGCGAATCAATCGCCATGCCGCGACGACCGTCATCGTCGAACACGAATTTGGCCGGAGGTAATTGCTCCTGGTGTGTCCAGATGGGCCAGTCTTCGTCATACATATCCAGATCGGGCACCACTTTGGTCAATTCGAGATTGGCTTCCCAGTAGGCATCAATCGTACCGACATCGCGCCAGTAGGGAATACCGCTGCCGCTCCTGCCCAGACAGCTTCCAGAGAAATCGTGAGCCATGACCCGATGACGGGGCACGCAATACGGAATGATGTCCTTCCCGAAATCATGGGAAGACGAGGGGTCTGCCGCATCGCGCACCAGTTGTTCGTAGAGAAATTCAGCACTGAAGACATACACGCCCATGCTCGCCAGTGAGCGATCCGGGTGGTCGATGAGTGTGGGGGGGTGTAAGGGCTTTTCAACGAAGGCGGTAATGTGCTGATGGGCATCGACGGCCATAACACCAAAGGCGGACGCTTCTTTGACGGGGACTTCCATGCAGGCCACGGTCAAATCCGCGTGGTGATGGGCGTGATCGGCCAACATCCGGCCATAGTCCATCTTGTAAATATGATCCCCGGCCAGAACCAATACATGCTTGGGGGCATTACGTCGTAATAATCCCAGATTCTGGAAAATGGCATCCGCCGTGCCTTTGTACCAAGAATCGCCCATTTGCTGCTGAGCGGGCAGGATGTCGACCGCCTCCTTAAAACGGCCATCCAGAAACCCCCAACCGCGCTGTATGTGACGAATCAGGCTTTGTGCCTTGTATTGTGTGGCCACGCCGATACGGCGAACACCGGAATTGATGCAGTTTGAAAGCGCGAAATCAATGATGCGAAATTTTCCGCCAAAGGGTACGGCTGGCTTCGCCCGCCAATCGGTGAGTTGCATCAGCCGACTACCGCGCCCTCCCGCCAACACGATGGCAACCGTATTACGGGTAAGCTGGCTCACAAATCGTCCGTGGCCGGATATTCCTTCGTTTTGTCTGTGTGGCATGGGGTATGCTCCTCACTACTAGATTTCACTGGATGCCTATTATGCCCTCACCTTCTCAACACGACCACTACCTGTTTGCCGAAGGTACGAATTTTCAAGCTTATCGGATGCTGGGAGGGTTGCCGGCCACTCAAAAAAATAAGACAGGATTCTGCTTTCGCGTTTGGGCACCCAATGCCGACCAAGTGGCCGTCATTGGTGATTTCAACGGATGGGATGGACGTGTGCATCCGATGCACTGCCTAGGATCGTCAGGCATCTGGGAATGTTTTGTTCCTGGGTTGGCCGAGGGCAGTCTTTACAAATTCGAGATTCGCAACCGTGATTCTGGCGCATTGATGGTCAAGGCGGATCCTTATGCCCGCGCTTTTGAAAACCGCCCCGCCACCGCAGCGCGCACCGTCGGTGCTTCGCCCTATGTCTGGAACGATACCGCGTGGTGTCAACAGCGAACTCAATGGGATTGGCAGTCTTCCCCCGTGTCCATTTACGAAATGCACGCGGGTTCCTGGATGCGTCATCTGGACGGCAGCGTGTATTCGTATCGCGATTTGGCCGTGCGACTTGTGCCCTATCTCAAGGAGATGGGGTTTACCCATGTCGAATTTATGCCCCTGATGGAGCATCCTCTCGATGAATCCTGGGGGTATCAATGCACGGGGTTTTTTGCGCCCACCTCGCGTTTTGGTACACCGGATGATCTGCGTTTTTTGATTGACACCCTCCATCAATCGAACATTGGGGTGATCCTCGACTGGGTACCGGGGCATTTCCCCTCGGACGACTGGGCACTGGCGCATTTTGACGGCTCATCGCTTTACGAGCACGAAGACATCCGCATCAAGGTGCATCCCGACTGGGGCACGCACATCTTCAATTACGGCCGCAATGAAGTGCGATCTTTCCTGTTGTCTTCTGCCCACTACTGGCTGTCCGAATTTCACATCGACGGATTAAGAGTCGACGCGGTAGCTTCCATGCTTTACCTGGACTATTCGCGCAAAGCGGGTGAATGGATACCCAACGTCTACGGCGGACGTGAAAATCTGGATGCTATCGAATTTCTTCGCACACTGAACACAATGGTGCATCGTGAATTCCCAGGTGCCATCACGTTAGCCGAAGAATCCACGGCCTGGCCGATGGTTTCCCGTCCCGTGTATGTTGGGGGACTAGGCTTTTCGATGAAGTGGAACATGGGCTGGATGAACGACTTGCTGGATTACATGGCGAAAGACCCCATTCACCGGCGATTCCATC